>JAIBAJ010000010.1 GCA_019695265.1 Bacteroidia bacterium
ATTTTCCGGAAGGACCGATTTAAAAGATGGACATGTGCGAAAGGATAAGTGGGTCAGCGTCCATCTTTGACCCATTGCTTAGTTTTTCAGGGAACAGCAAGAGCGGGTGGACGTTTGCTGAGCCTAGTCCCGAAGAAATTTCGGGATGGTTACTTTTTGGGGCAATGCCAAAAAGTGACATAAATAATTCCTATAAAAACAAACAATCCATCCAAAAAAATGACATAAATGAAATTCCTTTGAATTTCAAAAAGCTAAATCTTAACTAAACGTCATTTCCCTGACCAGAATTTCTACGTTTTATAGAGCTTATTCCTATCAAAAATATCTTTTGTCAAAGGAAGGCCAGCCATTAGTTAGCTGTTTTATTCTAGAAGTTTAACTTCTTTTGGAATTCAGGCTAAACATAATGTCCATTCGGTATTAAATACAGGACCGGACAAAGATTGCCAATAAGAAAAAACCTCCTGCATTTGATTCAAGTTTCAAGAAGAAACGTATCAAAAACAGGAGGTCGGAACGTTGAAATGAAGAAATGACTTTTTCATAAAGAGAATAGAATCCAAGTTAGGGTAGAAGTTCCTGAACTATTGAGAAGGTTTTAATTTCTAAAGAGCAACTAACTTAAATCTATTTTCTTTTTGGAAGCTTACCGAAATTATTTTTCTGTGTCCTGAGCCAAAGCAATCCGAAGTTTAGCTTCAATTTGATCTGCCATTTCCGGATTATCGCTTAGGATTTGTTTAACGGCTTCTCTTCCCTGTCCAATTTTGGAACCTTCATAACTAAACCAGGAGCCACTCTTTTGAATGATGTTGCGTTCCACACCCAAGTCGATGATTTCACCGATTTTGGAGATACCTTCACCAAAGATGACATCAAATTCTGCGGTTCGGAATGGTGGAGCAACTTTGTTTTTAACCACCTTCACTTTTACCCGGTTACCGGTAGCGGTTTCTCCATCTTTTATTTGTGTACTACGGCGAATATCGATACGAACGGAGGCGTAGAATTTAAGGGCATTACCGCCGGTTGTTGTTTCCGGGTTGCCAAACATTACTCCGATTTTTTCCCTTAATTGGTTGATGAAGATGCAGCAACAGTTGGTGCGGCTGATGTTAGCAGTTAATTTACGCAGGGCCTGAGACATCAATCGGGCTTGCAATCCCATTTTGGATTCACCCATTTCCCCTTCAATTTCGCTTTTTGGAGTTAAGGCCGCAACAGAGTCAATAACAATAATATCAATGGCGCCTGAGCGAATCAGGTTATCAGCGATTTCCAGGGCTTGTTCTCCGTTATCAGGCTGAGAAATTAATAAATTCTCAATATCAACACCAAGTTTTTGGGCATAAAAGCGGTCGAAAGCATGCTCAGCATCAATAATAGCGGCAATTCCACCTTTCTTTTGACTTTCTGCAATGGCATGAATGGCCAAGGTTGTTTTACCGGAACTTTCAGGTCCATAAATTTCGATGATTCTTCCTTTTGGGTAGCCTCCAACACCTAGAGCAATATCTAAGGAAACGGAGCCGGAAGGAATAACATCCAGGGCTTCGATAGCCGTATCGCCTAATTTCATAATGGTTCCTTTGCCATAGGACTTCTCGAGTTTATCTAAAGCACTGGCTAAGGCTTTTAGCTTGTCTGCACTAGGTTTGATTGTTTCTGTAGACATTTTTAATGATAATAATTAAATAGTAAGATTGTATTTTGCCAAATTTTCAACTTGGAACTCTCCAAAAGTAGCTAGATTTAAAATCGAAATTTCAGCAAAAATATTTAGTTTTCAACCGCTGCCAGAATTTGCTGAGTATGGTTGCTTGTTTCAACCTTGGTGAACACTGTCAACAACACTCCGTCTTCCCCAATTACAAAGGTGTAGCGGTGCATTCCCATGTATTCTCTACCCATAAATTTTTTTAAACCCCAAGTGCCATAGGCATTGGCAACTGCCTGATCGGTGTCTGCCAAAAGCGGGAAAGGAAGGTCGAATTTCTTAATAAACTTTAAATGGGATTTTTCGGAATCGGCACTAACCCCTAAAATAGCAAATCCTTTCTTCATTAACTCTTCATAATTATCTCGCAAATTGCAAGCTTCTGCAGTGCAACCCGGGGTATCATCTTTTGGATAAAAATACAAAATCAGTTTTTTGCCCGCAAAATCGCTTAGTGAAACGGTGTTGCCATTTTGGTCTTTTGCCGTAAAGGCAGGCGCTTTATCTCCTTCTTTTAAATGTGACATGTTGTTTTGTTTTTGGTAAGTTGGCAAAGATGCTGGTTTTCTGAACGCTTGTCAAGTCTGTTCAAAACTTGTTTTTCCCAACTAATCAACAGCTATGGTCTATCCCGCCTGCAACCTGAAACAACGGTTCTGTTGCTTGTGCTTCGATTGGGTTATTTTACTGAATTTTATTCTTGAAAATGAGCAAGCAATGGTGCGATTATTAAACCGTTCCCAACAAGTTAAGGATTAAATTGTGGTTTCCCGACAATCTTTGCCAGATATATTTGTGGTTTCCCAAGAATTTCCTTAGTTTCGCCCACTTTTTTAGTATTTATCTGGAAAAAAGGAAAAAAACCTCTCTTTATAAATGAAGAAAAAACTACTACTTTTTGTTCTTTCCATTGGCTTTGCCCACTTTGGCTTTGCCCAAAATAACGTTGGTATAGGTACAACATCGCCGGACCTTTCCTCTGTTTTGGATGTTTCAGCAACCGATAAAGGATTGCTGGTTCCACGTCTGACCATTTTGCAGCGTTTGGCTATTAACAATCCTGCAACCGGATTGTTAGTGTATGATATTTCTGACAACTGTTTTTGGTACTTTAAAGATCCTGTAAATGGCTGGACTTCTTTATGTACTTCTTCAGGTAGTTCCGGAGCTACAGGCCCAACAGGTCCAACCGGACCTAATGGTTCAGCCGGATCCGCCGGTCCTGCCGGTCCAACCGGACCACAAGGTCCAACCGGTGCTGCCGGACCTGCCGGTACAGTTGGTGCAACCGGTCCAAGCGGTAATGCCGGACCAACCGGACCAACCGGCCCTTCAGGCGTTGATGGTGTTACCGGACCAACCGGCACCGACGCCCAAACACTTAGCTACAACTCCGGTACAAACACCCTATCTATTTCCAATGGTAATTCCGTGGTATTGAATGGTTCTGGCTCAGGCGCAACAGGTCCAACAGGTCCTTCCGGGGTAGATGGCGTTACCGGTCCAACCGGAACAGCGGGTACAGCAGGTGCTACCGGAGCTACTGGAGTTACCGGCCCAACTGGAGCCACCGGTTCAACCGGTGCAACAGGAGCCACCGGAATCCTGAACAGGTTTCACCTATACTGCACCGCAGGTCGTGCTTCTGTTAATACCAACACCTTAACCCTTCAACCGGGCTTAACCCAAACTTTTAACGTTACCGCCACTACAACGGTAGCTGTTTTTGCTTCAATTGGTGGATTAAATGCATCTACTACTGCCGGTGATTATTCCGTAGTTGATATGGTTGTTTATCTCGATGGTAACCCACTTACCGATGGGGGATGGAATAGGTTTAGCGTATTAAATCCTTCTGGAGCTGCTGTCAATGGTTTTGCAACTTCTTCCATTAATACGGTTTTCTCCGTTGCTGCCGGAACTCATACCATTGAATTAAGAACGGCTTTCAATTCAGGAACTTCCGCTGTTAATATTGGAGGTAACTCTACAACGGAAGTAAACCCGGGAGAATTAACCATTCTATTATTGAACTAATTCATGAAGAAAGGTATTCTGCTTAGTGTTTGCCTCACCGGTTTTTGGGCTCTTGCCGGTGCCCAAACCAATACTGCGGCCAAACGATATAACCAATCAGCCCAAAAGGCCGATCCGACTTCTGTTGCTCCGGCAGCTCAACCCATAAATTCTGCTGAAGTTCAAATCAATTCCACCAAACGTAATGCTACGCCAACCGTTACCAAAGTAGATTCGGTGCGTAGAAAAGAAGAATTGATTCCCGGAACTCCGGTTAAAAACACTACATTAAGGCAGCCTAAGTAATACAGGCTGCCTTTTTTATTTCTATATGAATCAAACAACGCGTAGTAAAAAAGTGGTGGTGGCTATTACCGGCGCCAGTGGTTCTATCTATGCGAAAGTGCTATTACAAAAACTGAAGGCCTTGCAAGATCAAATCCACTCGGTTGGGTTGGTATTAAGCGATAATGCCCACGAAGTTGCTTTGCATGAATTAGGTCATTCTCCCTACGAAGAATTTGGTTTTAAAACCTTTGGCAAAATGGATTTTAATGCTCCTTTTGCCAGTGGTTCTGCCGGTTATGAAGTGCTGTTTGTATGCCCTTGTTCCATGGGAACCCTGGCCAGAATCGCACATGGAGTTTCTTCCGACCTGATCACCCGTGCAGCAGATGTGGTCCTTAAAGAAAGAAGAAAGTTAATCCTAATTCCCAGGGAAACACCTTACTCTCTGATCCATATCAACAACATGAAGGCTGTTACCGAAGCTGGTGGAATTATTGTACCGGCTTCTCCTTCTTTCTATAGTAAACCTCAAACCTTTGAAGAGCTGGCTGCCACCGTGGTAGATCGTGCCTTGGATTTGGCCGGATTTCAACACTCTTCCTATCGCTGGCAGGAATAATCACTGCTTACCCTAACTGCATTTTCGGGCTAGTATAGAGCCGTTGCCCGCTTTCCATCTTTTGCTCTTAAAACGGAATCTCGGAATTAATTATACCTAAGTATAAAAGGCTACATGTTTTAAAACAGCAGCCTTCTATTAATAAAAATGGTATAAAAGATATAAATAGTTTAGCGTCCTAAAAAAGCTAGAATTCAAATTTATATCCAACGCCCTTTACGGTTTTTATTGAATCTTCGCCAATCTTCTCGCGTAGTTTACGGATGTGAACATCAATGGTGCGATCTCCAACAACCACTAAATCGCCCCAAACACGGTCTAATATTTCATCTCTCGTAAATACTTTTCCAGGTTTGGATGCCAACAAGGCAAGTAGCTCAAATTCTTTCTTGGGTAGGTTAAAAACTTCGCCATCCTTGGTAACCAGGTAACGGCTGCGATCAATAACCAAACCCTGCACTTCTACTACCGCTTCGGAAGTGTCGGCTATGCCTGAACGTCTTCTTAATAAAGCCTTAATTCTACTGATCAATACCCTGGGCTTTATAGGCTTGGTAATGTAGTCGTCAGCTCCACTGTCAAATCCGGCAATTTGACTATAATCTTCGTTCCTGGCTGTTAAAAATGCAATAATGGTATTTTGTAATTTGGGAATTTCTCTCAACTCTCTGCAGGTCTCAATACCATCCATTTCCGGCATCATTACATCCAATACCACCAAATCCGGTATTTCGCTTTTGGCTATTTCAATGGCTTCCTTGCCTGTACCGGCTGTTAATACCTTAAACCCTTCTTTTGCCAAATTGTACCGAATAAATTCCAAAATATCCGGTTCGTCATCTACTAATAAAATTTTGTGGTTTTCAGCCATGTAATTTTTATTTTCTCAAAAGTAAATGCCTTCCCTTAATCCTCGCATTAAGATTAAGTTAACATTTTTTGAAAGTAAATTTACGGTAAAGCCGAGATTAATTCCCTAACTTGCATGCTCTTAGAAAGAAAATGAAAAAGCTATTTCTTTTTATTGCCCTGACAATTAGCTATTTAGCTTCATATTCCCAGGAAGTTACCCCACAACCTGAAAAGGGAAAAGCCAGTTTCTACAGTAAAAAATGGGATGGCCGACGCACTTCAAGTGGAGAAAAATTGAGTTCAGCACTCTTTACAGCAGCACATAAAACCTTGCCCTTTGGAACCTTGGTTAGGGTTACTAACTTAACCAATTGCAACTGGGTTATTGTAAAAATAAATGACCGTGGCCCCCATATTAAAAGTCGGGTTATTGACCTAAGCTGGGGTGCAGCCAAACAATTGGGTATGATTGCCGCCGGAATTGCCGAAGTGGAAGTGGAGGTTTTGCAATAACTCTCCTTTATCCGGTTTGCCCAATTTTGCCTTTGCTTTCCTGGCCTTAAATATACCACAACGATTTAGGCAATAAACTCCAATTCTGCTTAATCAACCTTGGTTAAATTTGCTAGAAGTCTGATTAAAAATTAAACCGGATTTAACTTTCATGGCGCTATAATTTCCCCAATTTTACATCCTTATGAGTTTTTATTCCAATTCCATTTTCATCATTACCGGGGCAGCCTCCGGTATGGGCAAAGCGATGACCGAACAGTGTTTGCAAAATGGTGCAACTGTTTTTGCCCTGGATATTCGTGCGGAGTTGCTGCAACAATTGTCCCAACGGTTTCCCAATGCCCACCTTCATACTCAAATCCTGGATGTTTCTGATGCCACCGCTATTGCCGATTTTGCCGATCGAACCATTCCTTTATTGAACGGTAAAACCCTGGTACTGATTAACAATGCCGGAGTTGCTCTCGCTACCGGAAGGTTTATCGATACGCCTTTGTCCGATTTTGAATGGTTGCTTAATATCAACTTGTGGGGTGTAATTCGCATGACTAAGGCCTTTCTACCCTATATGCTGAAAACTCAAAAGGGTAGAATAGTCAATCTTTCCAGTGTTTTCGGACTGGCCGGAGTGGCCAATCAATCAGCCTATTCAACTTCTAAATTTGGAGTGAGAGGCTTTAGTGATGTTCTTCGGATGGAGCTTCACGATACGCCTATTAAAGTAACAACCGTGCATCCGGGTGGAGTAAAAACCAATATTACCCGGTTCAGCAAAATGGGAGGAAAGGTGTTTACTTCTAAAATGATGGAAGAAACTATTTCCCGATTCGATGAAATAGCCAAAACCTCTCCGGAAAAGGCTGCCGGTCTCATATTAAAAGCTGCTGAAAAAGGACAGGCCCGACTGATCATTGGTGCCGATGGTCGATTGTTTGAATGGATTACTCGACTTTTTCCCACTGCCTACATCGGAATGATTAAATTTGGTCTGGAGAAGCGCTTTGGAGATATATATGATAAACACGGTATTCCGAAATCTTAAGTTCAATGCCGGAAGTAAAAGTCAACATACAAGAACAGTTTAATTGTTCCCTCGAACGGGCTTTTAAATCTCCTATGCTTTGCGATGTTTTGAAAGTTCATACCGGCTTCCTGTTTATGCCTAAAGCTCTCCGGGTTTTTAACGATGAAAAATGGGGAGAACCGGGCGAAACCAAAGAAATTGTTTTTGCAAAGTCTATTGCCGCTTCTGCAGAAATGGTATTGCACGACCAGGTGTTGGAGCGCAAAGAAAATAAGTATTGGAAAATTAAGGTTTGGAATCCCGGAGGACTGCTCTTGTTTTTTACCCATTTTGTTGGAGAGTGGGAGGTGAAATCTGAATCTTCCAACGCTGTTTCTATCGTTTACACCTATACGCTCTGTTTTAATTCCCCTCTTTTGTATCTCCCGGCTCTGATGTTTGCCCATTTTTTTTGGAAAGCCTATATGGGTAATGTGATGCGCAATATCAAAGCTATGGCTCAGGGAAATGAAGCATTTTTGTACCCTTAATAAAATGAATGTGTTATGAATATTGACTATCAGGTTGGAATAATTGGTGCAGGTTTTGGCGGACTCGGTGCGGCAATTCAGCTACATCGCCTTGGAAATGATAATTTTATAGTGTTTGAAAGGGCTTCTGAACTTGGTGGTACCTGGCGCGACAACACTTATCCGGGTTGTGCCTGTGATGTTCCTTCGCATTTGTACTCCTTTTCTTTTGAACCCAATTCGGAGTGGAGCAGGAGTTATTCAGGTCAGGCAGAAATTTTAGATTACCTGCGAAACACCGCACAACGAAATGGAATTACTGAAAAAATCCGGTTTAATTCGGAAGTTAAATCGGCCATTTTCGATGAAAAGGAGGGTGTGTGGGAGATCAAAGACCAAAATGGATTCACCTGCCGGGTTCAATTCCTGCTGTCGGCAACGGGTCCTTTAAACCGTCCCAATCGCCCCAAATGGAAAGGACAAGAATTGTTTAAAGGTAAAATTTTTCACTCTGCCGAATGGGATCACAGCTATGATTTGGCAGGAAAACGAGTAGCCGTAATTGGAACCGGTGCCAGTGCCATTCAAATTGTGCCCAACATCGCACCGGTGGTTAGTCAATTGTTTGTTTTTCAGCGTACTCCGGCCTGGGTTATGCCTCGACACGACCGGAATTTTACCTCATTGGAGCAAGGTTTGTTTAAAGCAATTCCGGGTTTTAGAATACTCTACCGCGAGTTCTATTATTGGTTAAACGAATTTTTTGGTATGCAATTCGTTGGCAATAAAATCATGAATAAAATCGCTGCCTGGGCTGCAAAAAGGCATATTCAAAAAACCGTGAAAGACCCCGAAATTGCCAAAAAGCTTACTCCCGAATATACCATTGGCTGTAAACGCATTTTGCTCTCCGATGATTATTTTCCGACCTTTAACCTTCCGCATGTTTCGCTCCAATGCGACGCTATTGCTGAATTGATACCGGAGGGAATCCTTACTCAGTCGGGCGAAAAGGTGGAGGTGGATGCCATAATTTTTAGTACAGGATTTGTTGCAGCCGATGTGGATGATGTTGCCCTTGAATACCAATTTATAGGACTTAATGGACGAAATTTATTGATGGAATGGAAGGAAAAGGGTGCCGAAGCCTACAAAGGAATTACGGTTTCGGGTTTTCCGAATTTGCTGCTTTTGCTGGGCCCAAATACCGGCTTGGGGCATACCTCGGTGGTTCACATGATGGAGAGTCAGTTGAACTATATCCTCGATTATTTGGGTCATTCCAAAACCTTGAAAAAAGGCAAGTATTATGATCTTAATCCTCAGGTTCAGGAGCGTTACAATCAGCGCTTGCAGGATGAGTTGAAGAATACGGTATGGTCGTCGGGTTGTAAAAGTTGGTATGTGAATTCGGCCGGTCGAAATACCACTTTGTGGCCTAAACTTACGGTTGCGTATCGGCGCGAAACCCGGGTAATGGACGTGGAGAATTACCTGATTAAAGGAAAATCGATGTAGTTTTATTTTTATTATTGGGCGGGTCCTTTTTTGCCTACCGGGTTTATTTTGAATTTTCAGACTGAATCAAAGGCAAAAAACGCCGGGCTATTCGTTCCAAGTCCTCGCCGCCCGGGCTAGCGCCACGGCCGTCTGTGGGCTTTCCACTGCTATCCCTACCCGGGGTGCAACTAAAACGTTTGGTAAGTATGTCGGTCGTTTGGGGTTGCACATCGGGCAACGATAGAGGCAAGTAGCTCCCGGCAAAGCAATGGCTTCTGAGCGTTGGCTGCCGGGACTACAGACGATAGCGTGACCCGAAAGCCCTTGCATACATGCTTGTTCCCGGCTAAAAGGCCTCCGGGCTGAAGGGGGCCCGCCAACGAATAAAAAAATGGAAGGGCAAAACTCAAAAACAAGCTTTGAAGAACCAAAACCGGATCCGGAATACCTTGCATCTTTGCTGTATGACCCGCCCAGACTTAAAAAAGTAGAAAATCGTACTTTTGGTATAAAAAGTAATCCCTATCTTTGCCGAAATAATTGTCATGTTCGCTTCAATTTTACTAGGAATGCTTGGAACTACCGAAATCATCCTCATTATTGCTATTGTGGTTTTATTATTCGGTGGAAAGAAAATTCCGGAACTAATGAGAGGTCTTGGTCAGGGTATGAAAGAGTTTAAAGACGCTTCCAAAGGAGAGACCAAAACCAACGGAGAGTCTAAATAGACCCTTGATTACGCTTAGCATCTAAGCGCATTTTCAAAATTTTCGCAAAATCTTTGCCCAAGGTAGGCGATGCACTTAAATTGGTGACGTGTAGCCTGCGCCTTACAAGTATGGGTTCGATATGTCCGTAACGAATGCCTTGGTCCTGAGCCCTGGAAAACCATTCCACAAAGTCGCCGGTTCGGTAGTTTTCATTAAACTTTCCATATTTTTCAAATGCTTCGCGTTTTATAAGCATGCAGCATTTCATTAGTCCAATCAAGGGTTCGGGAGGACAAAGGATTTTTGATTTTTCGACTTCGTTTAGTTCAGGACTGATAAAGTTTTGTATCCGGCAAAAAACAGCTTCCCAATCCGGATTTTGTTCCAAAGCCTGAACTTGCAAGGCTATTTTGTTAGTTTCCCAACAATCGTCGGCATCATTAAAGGCAATGTAAGTTCCGGTGGCGGCATCAATTCCGGCATTTAGAGCAGCCGAAACACCCTGATTGGTTTGGTTTAGGATTTTAATTTCAGGGTGGTTTTTTAGGATTTCAACGGTATGATCGGTAGAGCCATCGTTAATGGCAATAAACTCATGGCAGTGGTAGGATTGGCTTAACATGGAAGACAAACATTCTTCCAGGTATTTACCTGCATTGTAGCATGGCAAAATAAAGCTGATTTCCTTCATTATTAAAGGTCCTTCAATTGGGTGTGTGGTTTAATTTCGCCGTTGTTTCTGCGTCGGTCCAATGAAACTTTTAAAGCCTTAATAATGCCTTGAGCGGTATCTAAGCGGTTCTTGGTTAAATTGGTAGAGTGCATGTGGTAATTCAAAGTAACCTCGTTTAGAATAATGATTTTTTCACCGCTTTCTCGGAGTCGGTTCACTATATCTACATCTTCGGCATACACCAGATTTTCATCAAAAAGACCGTATTTTTCAAAAACTTCTTTTCTAAACAGCATACTTCCTAAGTAGTAACCATGAACCTGGTGGCTTTCGTCGGGGAAAATGACTAAGTCGGGGTTTGCGCCTTCGCTAAAATGGTAGTGCGATTTACCTACGGTTGCCAGGGCGGAGGGGTTTTCTTGTAATGCTTTAACCTGAATTTCCAGTTTATTGGGTGTAAAGGTATCGTCATGGTCTAAAAAGGTAATAAATTCACCTTGTGCCAATGCGAGGCCGGTATTTTTAGCAGCTGAAGGACCACCGTTTTTACGGTTTACATAGCGTATTTTGTCGCCATAACCTTGGAGTAGTTCTTCGGTATTGTCGGTAGATTCGTCGTTTACCGCAATGATTTCGAAGTGGGTATAGGTTTGGTTAAAAATGCTTGCCAGGGCGTTGTGAATAAACCTGGAAGAATTGTAGCATGGAATAATAATACTAACTAGGCCTTTCATTGGGTTTGTAACAGGATTTTTAGTTGGTTTGGAATTTGGGTTAGGTCGGTACCGGTTTGGAGGTGATAACAGGGCCATAAACGAACCATTTCAGCTAGTTTAGCGAAATAAAAAGGTTCGGCCTTTAGGAGAGCCATGGTTGATGGGGCAAGTGCACGCAAAGAATCAGCGCTGTTGGCTTTTTGAACCAAGGTATTCAAATTGCCGGAAAACTTAGGTAAAACAATTTTTATTAACGGAAAGTTAAGCACGAGTTCGTCCGGGAAATGTTGCCACAAAAATACTTGTCCTTTTTGTTCCGGCATTTTTTCTTTGTTGAATAAATAGGATTCCAGAAAAGGGAAATTTCTCAATCCGTTTTCGTCTAGTTTAGCTACATTGTATAAGCTGTAAACAAGGCGGGTTTCTACATCTAAAAGAATAAAGTCGTCGCCTGCATATTTTAATCCGGAGCCGATGCAAGCTAAGGTGGAACTTGATTTTCCGGAGCCCCCGGCCCCTGCCAATAATATTCCGCCGGTTTCGGTTCCAACCGCCCCGGCATGTAGCATTACACAGGAGGTGTTTTTGGTAAAATGATACAAGATTTTTCGAAAAGGAAAGCTGCGTTCCCATTCGGGTAATTTTGTAACGGATTTGCTCCATTGTAATGCTCGTTTTCCATCCGGGTCGACCAGGGTAAAGGTGTCAGATTCAAACTGGTAATCGGCGTAATAACCTGCTGAAAGAAAAGATTTTATGACGCCAAAGCCATCCACTTCTTTCCAATCCCAGCAGGGTTTTGGAAGAAAGATTCCACTTTCTTCGGCATCGATGGTGTAAACAATAAAGTCGGGTAGTTGCTCGGATTGTATTTGGAGATGAGCAAGAGCAAGATGAAAAAAAGGCAGTGAAGATTGACCAATTCCCGAATGGCTCAAAACAAATGGACCAATTTTAAACCGGGCACTTGCTTCATTTCCGGAATGGCTACGGCAGAGGTTGAAGCATTCCTCCACAAAAGCGTGAATAGGCATTAACTTTCTTTGCGAAAAGGCCAGCCTTTTTCTTCTTCTACCTCATGGATAGGATCTAATAAAAGCAAATCCTGCATATCGGTAAACATTTCTATTGTAAGAGGTTGGAATTCTTTTGGAAGTCCATTCGTTGAAACCGGGGCAAAATCTGTGGCAGTACTTTCAGTTGCTTTTATCAGGTTTTCTTTTTCCAACCTGGAAATGAATTCGGAATAACTTTTATCCAGGTTTCCATTTTCGGAGGGGTACAAGTTGTGTAATTCTTTTTGAATCATTTCACTTGGCATTCCGGCTTCCAGACAAGACCAGGCATAGAAGGAAAGGCCACGCAAACTATAATAATTTCCTGCAATTAAATTGATAATAATTGCTTCATCTTCAAAACGTTCTGATACTATGTTCGTTGCTAATTTGTATGTCTTTTCCATTGCCTCAAAATGGGGGCGCAAAAGTAAATATAAAAACCTAATCTACATGAATCAACTTTCCAATTCCTGAAATTTCTGTTTCTAAAATGGGAGAGCCTTTGTATTTCACTGTTCCGCTGCCTGAAATTTTGGTGTGAAGGCGTTTGATGGCGGTTAGTTCGATGTTGCCGTATCCTTTCAAATCAATCCGGGCATCGTTGCTTGCCATAGGGAAACCATTGATTTGGCCGCTGCCGCCGAGGTAAATCGTGTGCGAATTGCTGCTGCCATCCAGGGATATATTTCCTGACCCGTTCAAGGTGGTAATAAGTTTATTGGCATCAGTTGATACTTGTAAAGTACCGGCACCACCAAGTTTAACTTCTAAAATGTCGCAAATTAAGCGATCAGTAAAAATTCGTCCGCTTCCGGTTACATCCAGTCGGGTAATTTCAGGAATGGTTACATAAACTCGGGGCAATGAACCTTCTTCTGAAAAGCAGCGATCAGAATACAATCTTAAAGCTCCGCCGGAAACTTCGGTTTTTAGGTTTTCCAAATGTTTTGACTGACCAACAATTCGAATGGATTGAGTGCTTCCTTGTTTAACAAAAACTACTACATCGGCATCCACTTCAATACCTGAAAAGCTTTCGAAGCTGGGGTTTTTGCTAATACTATCGTTGTCGCCTGTGATGCAGCCTTTCAAGCCTTGCTTTTCGCAGGAAACTAAGGAAAGACCGATTAGAAGGACCAGGATTGAAAAGGGAACTAGTTTTTTTGCTTTCATTTTAAGTTGCTTTTGACATGGCTTGTTTCATTACCTTCCAATAACTTTCTTCAACCAGTGCGTCTTTTAAAAGACCCTTTTTTTTCATTAATTCATGCATGGCCGGCAGATTATAGGAAGGAACAGTCATGAGTAAATGGTGTTCCAAATGGTAATGAACATTGTGGGGGGCAAAGAGTAATTTTTGATACCAACTGGCAATGGTTGTTCGGGTATTTTGTAATGGATTAGTGCGGTCGGGGGTAACACCATGTTCGGCTATGCTTCTGATTCGTAAAAAAAACATGGAAGAAGTAAGCAAAGGCCAAAGCCATACCAGCGGGAACAGCCAGGGTTTTCCAAGAAGATAAAAGCCAATAAACAAAACGGTATTTACGAGAAATGGACCTGTCCATGCTTTAATTAAAGAAAGAATTTGTTCTGATTTGGTGGTACCCGGATGCAATTTAACTACTGCCCCCCCCAGTTCATATTCCAGTAAACCCATGTTCATCATAGCTAGTCCAATGTAGGATTTTACCCCGGTAATGCCAATTAAATCCCTTCCAAATTTCCTGATCAAACTTTTTTCGGTAGTTGGGTACATATTCACCAGGTACAAATCCGGATCTTTATCACTTCCGGTGTGGCTGTGGTGACGCAGGTGGTATGCCCTGTATTTTTCCAGGTCTAACAGCATCGGATAGGCACAAAGCCATTGTCCAACCAATTGATTGGATCGTTTGCTTTTAAACATGGAATAATGGGAGAGGTCGTGCATTAAGATGGCCAGGGCCAACTGACGCGCTCCAACAATTAGCCAGGCAAGAGCAATGGTAAATGGATTAGTCCAAACGATTGCTATTCCCATTGCTGCTAAAATTACGCCCCAGGTAAAGGCAACTTCCCCGGCGGCTTTGAGGGTAGACCTTTCCATTAAGCCGGTCATTTCCTCTTTTGTAAATTCCTTCGATACATTCATAGGGTTTAAAACTGGAATTATGGAAATTTAATGCCTTGTGTTGCACCAACGCTTATGGATGGAATATTAGCTTTGTAAGATTCGTTGATAACACGAATAAATTCATTGGCAACAATGGCCTGTCCCCGCTTAGAGGGATGTAAACCATCGAGGGAAAAGAAAGCTCCGGAAACCAACTCTCCGCTGAATTCGATACCATCATAATAGGTGTGATTGAAAATGGTTTCAAACAGTTTTTTGATGTCAACCACCGGAATTCCTTTTTCTTCGGCCTTGGCCAGTAAAACGGAATTAAATTGTTCGGTGGCGGTTCGGATGTTGTTGAGTTCTTCCGGGGTTAAGATGTATTCTTTGTTGAGCGGTTTTTCAGCCCCCCAGCCAGCACATTTCAGCGAATCAACCGGGGTTTTTAGGGTAACGTGTTCCTCAGCGGTAATAAATCGGGCGGTGTTTCCATCTTTTATAACAAATGGGTTTTTACCTAACTTAAATATCATACCGGTTCCGGAATATTGAGAATTTAAGGCATCAACCCGACTTTGCTCAGTTAATTCCAAATCATCGTATTTAATTCGGGTGATGTAAGGGAAAACAGTAATATCCGGAATGTTGGCCATAACCCCCAAAGCGCCTCTGGCTGTTAATGAATCAACCAGTGCATTTAAGGAGTAGGTAAAATCATTTAAGCTGGAAATTTTGTCGGTTACTTTTCCATTTCCGCCTTCTGTAGCATAACTAAGCACATCGCTGGTTCCTAAATCGATGGTATAAAAGGTGGGTTGGGCTTTAAGTGATTCGAAAAGCACATTGGTGAAGAAGGAGTTTTGCACCATTCTCCAAAAGAATGGACTAAACGGAGAATTGTTGGTATAGCTTGATAATTCTCCGTATGATGGGGCCAGCAAGTCGGTCATTTTAAATGCCGGAATTCCCCAATGCTGATAAGGAGAGCTAGGGTTGGCAATTTTCTGGCTGTTATCGTTTAGATCTAGTTCGTTGTCACCGCTTAGTGCTAGTCGTTTTGGAAGCATTACCAGGTTTCCTTCGCAGTCGGTAAAGCGCTGCAAGGTCAACATAGAAAGGGTTCGGCTGTAATTGTTATTAATGGCATCGTAATCGGGATATACTCCGAGACTGCCTTTCAAATAAGGAATAGAAAAGTCTGAACCACCTGCCAATTTAAACTGTTGAGCCAGTAGGTTGGGGTAGGAGGCTTCTTGACCTTCTTTACTCAAAGCTCCATCTGCAAATCCGGCGGCCATGCTACCGCCATAGGCTACATAGGATGAGAAATTAGCCGTTCCGGCCGAAGGTGTTGCTTTTTCAAATTCCTTTTGGCAGGAGGTAAATCCGACGATTGCCAGGGAAGCAAAAAATAGTCTTTTCATGTTTTAACAATCAAAATAGGATATGCAATCCAAAACTTGGAATGAGGGCAGAGGATTTATAGGTACCATAAAAACCGGTTTCGGGGCTACCACCGTAGCGTTTTCCGGAGGCGGTGTAAACCACAGCTACATCCAAGCCCAATGTTTTGGCAGCTTGGTAGGATAGTCCACCGGTTACTCCCCAGCGATTCGCATCCGGGGTTTCGGGGGTTAAGTAGTCCGACTGAACAGGACTCATATCAAAATAGCCACCGGCTCGCAAGGTCAATCGTTCCACCACCCGGTATTCTGCACCTAATCTGAAGCAAAATGCATTTTTGTAAGCCTTGGTTAGTTTGGTGTCTTGCAATGGTTCTGAATTGGTTTCATAATCAAATTTCAGGGTATCGTAGCTGGACCATCCGGTGTAATTCACATCCAGGGCCAGGGTTAATTGTTTGTTTGGTTTGAAAGCTGCACCTAGGCTCAAACAAAAAGGAAGGTTAATGGACGATTTAAAGCCGGTTGAAGGAAACGAATCGGCCAAGGCAGTTGGAACATCAAACTCTGCTTTTCCATTGTTTAGGTTTAGTAGCGCGTTGGAACGGTAGTTTAAACCCAATTGAAATTTCTCATTTAGTTTATATAGCACTCCCAGATTAAATCCAACCGAGGTAGAAATTCCGGTTAACAAAGCTTGACCCGGATTACCCAAAGTATCGGTTGTTGGGATAGCTCTGCGTAGGTAAATATTCCCGGAATAGATGCATAACCCTGCACCAACACCCAGTTGGTCGGTAATTTTATAAGCAACGGTGGGTTGAAATGAAAACGTTTTCAGCGAAATTTCCCGAATGGCATATTGTCCCCGCCAATCATCTGCATATTTTAAACTTGAACCAAAAGGATTGTTGATGGAAATGCCGATGCTGAGTTTTGGGTGTTTTTTGAATCGGTGCGACATATAAAAGAAGAGGGGAGTGCCCAATTTGCTTTCATTGCGAGCGGTATAAAACCGGTCTTGGCTAACAAAGTCGACGGTAGCAAAAACTAAGCTGGCACCGACATTGACGTGAGAGCTGCTATCGAGGAAATTAACCGCGCCCGGGTTAAAGAACAAGCTGGAGGCATCTTGAGTTAATGCGGTTCCGGTTTGAGCCATACCATTTTGTCTGGCACCTTGCAATCCAACCTGAAAGCCTCCTGCATACAAAAAAGCCGGAACTGCCACTAAAAGCAGTCCCGGCAAATAGTTTCCGATTTTCATTTATTCGAAAATAATTCGTTTGGTGATGGTATTTTTATCTGAGCTGATTTTCACTAAATACAAACCTGCTCCTAAGTCTTCTTTATTTAGAACCATGCGACTTCCGGAAGCAGCAAGGGTTTTGATTTTTTTACCGGTTAAATCATAAACCTCAGCGGTAAAGCCAATGAATCCGGTTTCTAACACCATGGTATTGTTAGATGGATTTGGGAAGGCACGGATGGTGTTTTCTTTGTTTGGACCATGGATACCCACCTCTCCACAAACTTGTTCAAACAAGAAATCGGTGGTGAAGGTGATGGTAGAATCCATGTATTTAGCTCCGTCACTACCCGGGATGATATAGTTTACAAAAGGAACGTGGTCTGCACCCGGCCAGGTATGGAAAGAATGTGTAAGGCCTAAATTTCCGGCACGAATATCTAAAGATGCACTTCCATCCACTTCTAAAATTTTAACACCGGAAACATAGATGGTATCTGAACCATAAGGAACCGTTCCGTCATCGGTGCCATGCATACTAACGATGGCAGCATTTCCGGGTTCCATCCAGGTGGTATCGCCAATGGCACCACAAAGATTTACAACGCCTTTTACTTTGGAAGAGTAACCGGGATTACCGCTGTTTCCTTCAATTCCACCAAGGGCAACAGCTTCAGATTGAATCCAAGGCTGAAGTTCACTTATTTTATCCATGTAAGCAGTATGAATACCTACAAAAGCTCCTGCCGATACTCCTCCTACAAAAATATTGTTGGTATCGATTCGGTAGGAATTAGAAGTTGCGGCATCTTTATAAAAATAACGAACACAGGCTTTCATGTCCTGAACACCACGCAACACGGCTTTCATCATGTTTACCGAGTCGATTGGGTCGGCTCCGATGCGGTATTTAATGGAAACAGCCACATATCCTTTTTTTACATAGGCATTGCAAAGTTTAAGAATATCCGGACTTTCTTTTACCCCTGAAATAAAGCTACCTCCAAAGGCCATAATAACCAATGGGCGGTGACTCATGGTATCTCCTTCCGGTTCAAAAACATACATGTCTAAGGATTCGGTGGTGCCTTGGTAATTGGGGGCAGAGCCGTACACTACCGCGCCAGGCAAGCTGGGAAAACCGCTATCCATAAAGCCGGGGAAGAGGTTGTTTTGAAAGCGACCGCCTTCACACTGAGCAAAGGCTTGAGTGCCAAGGAGAATGGTACATACGAGGGTAAACAGTTTTTTCATTTACAGATTTTTAAGGAGCCCAATATTATGAAAAAATCTTAGACAGGTAAAGCTTTCCTTAAAAAAATACAGCCTGTATTTCGGAAAGGTTAAGCTTTTGGAAGTTCAAAGTTTGTAAACCTGGTTCGACGCCATAGAATTTAGGTTAAAACCGATAGGAAATCTTTAATAAATGGATGTAACCAAACGAGGCTAAGAAGTTAAATTGGAGAAATCGACTATTATTATTTATGCTTTTTATGCGGGCCCCCTCCGCCCCAAATAGCTTTTTGCTAAGCTCCAATCAACTTGCATGGGCGTTCGGGTCACGCTTTCGGCTGTAGTCCAAGCCCACTCCGCTAAATCGCTGCGTTGGCTTGGAGCTACTTGCCTCTATCGTTGCCCGAGGCGCGATCTATTAGTGTATTGTCTAATCCAACCATTCATGGTATCTATTAGGTTTCTGCAAGGAATTTCCGGTTTCATAAGAAAAGCCATGCAATTTGCCGGGGTAAAAGGCTTACAGCTTGGGGTTGCGCCTCGGGCAACGATAGAGGCAAGTAGCCCACAGTACACCTACGGCGATAGCCTAGGTGGACGAGGACTACAGCCGAAAGCGTGACCTGAACGCCCTTTGCAGATGCTGTTTAATTTGGCACGAAACAGTATGGGCGGAAGGGGCCCGCATCTAAACTAATACAGTGGATTTAGTTTTTTCCAAACAAGAAATTCATACCGATACCAAATCCGATGTTGCTAAATGGGGATGAAACCCTCAATTCGTCTTTGGGCTTGGAGAGATCGGTATTGCTGTTGATTTCTGTGTTATTGCTGTTTTGATTCAGTTCGGTTACAAAATTAATTTCGTTATCGTAGGTAGTAGCGGTTAAATCGTTGAGTTGATTGATGGTAAAGCCATTAATAGTAAGATCGTATCGGGTGATTTGAAGGCTTTTGCCAAACAAACTCATGTGTTGACCTGTAATACCGGCAAAGATTTCGAAATGTTGACCAAGGCGTCTGTGTAAACCTAGTCCGCCATTAATTCCAAGGGAAAAAGTAGGTTTAGTTTCGGAAGTAATTTTAGCGGTTGAATTTCCCAGAAAGGAGTTAGGGCCGTTTAATTCAACATCGTGGTAAATGGCGCCTGCAACCGGAATAGACAAGCCAAAACGGCCTTGGATAAACCAGTTGGTTCCAAGCGGAAAGTCGTAGGTAACGGCAGGTAAAATGGCCAGTCCTCGGGAATAAGTCGATACGTCCATTACGGCGGAAGGACCCAACAAGGTATTGCCTTCAATGACAGAGTGCGACTTTATTTTTCCGCCTTGAAGCCAAAGTACGCCCAGTTCGAGTCCGATGCGGGAAGGAAGCTTTACGCCGAAAGCTAAAAGGTAGTTGAAACCTTTGGAATAGGTATCATGAACCAAGGAACGTTGTCCGGTGGAGTCGATGTTATTGGTCATGTCTTGAATGCTACCCTCCGTAACTTTGAGACTGGTATTGGAAGGAGAAATGGATTTTACGGTAAACTCTTGAGGCAGAAGTCCTTTGGTGCCGTAGCCTACCGCGGCTTTAATATACCAGCGTGATTTAGGTTTAGGTGAATTTTCTTGAGAAAAGCCTATTAAAGGCAACAGGAAGAGCAATACGAGGTAACGCATGGGATACTAATTTTGGTAAAACAGGCTTCAAAAATAGACGAATGTTGGTATGGCCGCCCCGGTTTGCCGTAATTTTAAAAAAAGTTCCGGGCTTGCCTTGCCTGGTCAAGAGGAATGCGATAAAGAAGCAATACCGGCTTAAACCGGAGTAAGGCCGTAGTGTAGAAGCAAAGCAATAAGGTTGAATAATTGAAACGGGAAAAATCAAGTGATAATAGTGGGGAGCCAAGGGTTTTTATGAAGGAATAAAAGGCTAAAATTTTTGGCGGTTTTCATTTTTATTTTTCGGGTAATGACAAGCTGTTTGATGTGTGAGAAAAAATCCGAACTTTGCGCCCGCATTTCAAAGAGCTCGTATTTTTTGAAATAGCGAACTAAACTACACATGATAAAAGTTACTTTACCTGATGGCTCCGTAAGGGAATACGAAAATGGAGTTTCGGCTCTGGATGTTGCCAAAAGTATTTCAGAAGGATTAGCTAGAAATGTACTAGCTGCAAAAGTGAATGGTACGGTGGTGGATGCTGTGCTTCCATTGCCGGGAGATTGCAGTGTGACCCTGCTGACAGACCGAGACAAGGATGGAATGAATACCTTATGGCATAGTTCGGCCCACTTGATGGCAGAAGCTATTGAGGCTTTTTATCCGGGAACTAAATTTGGAATTGGTCCGCCAATTGAAAATGGTTTTTATTACGACATTGAAATTCCGGAGCATTCCTTAACCCAGGATGATTTTGAAAAGATTGAACAGAAGATGTTGGAGTTGGCCCGTCAAAAGAATGCCTATCAGCGTAAGGAGGTGGGCAAGGCTGATGCTATTGCCTATTTTACCGAAAAGGGAGACAACTACAAATTAGACTTATTGAAAGACCTGGAAGATGGGAAAATCACTTTTTACACCCAGGGCAACTTTACGGATCTTTGCAGAGGGCCTCATATTCCGGATACTTCGTTTATTAAGGCCGCCAAGCTATTAAATGTTGCAGGAGCGTATTGGAGGGGAGATGAAAAAAGCAAACAACTTACCCGGGTTTACGCGATAACTTTTACCAAGGAGAAGGACTTGAAAGAGTACCTAACCATGTTGGAAGAAGCCAAAAAGCGCGATCACCGAAAACTGGGTAAAGAGTTGGAGTTGTTTCATTTTTCTGAAAAGGTGGGATCCGGATTGCCGCTTTGGCTGCCAAAAGGAGCGGCCTTGCGCGATCGATTGGAGCAGTTTTTAAAGAAGGCACAATTGCAATCGGGTTATTTGCCGGTTATTACACCGCATATTGCCAATAAGAATTTGTACATTACTTCGGGGCACTATGAAAAATACGGTAAGGATAGTTTTCAGCCCATTCGCACTCCGGAAGAAGGGGAGGAGTTTTTCTTAAAACCAATGAATTGTCCGCACCACTGTGAAATTTACAAAAGCAAACCACGCAGTTACCGTGATTTACCATTGCGTTTGGCCGAGTTTGGAACGGTGTATCGATACGAGCAAAGTGGGGAGTTGCATGGATTAACTCGGGTTCGGGGATTTACCCAGGACGATGCACATTTGTTTTGCCGTCCCGATCAGGTAAAGGAAGAATTTGCCAAGGTGATAGACTTGGTATTGTTTGTTTTTAAATCGTTGGGCTTTACGGATTACGTGGCACAGGTATCGTTGAGGGATCAGGAGAATCGGGAGAAGTACATTGGTACAGACGAAAACTGGGAACGTGCCGAAACCGCTATTGTTGAAACGGCAAAAGAAAAGGGTTTACCAACGGTGGTGGAATATGGAGAAGCAGCGTTTTATGGTCCAAAACTTGATTTTATGGTAAAGGATGCCATTGGAAGAAAGTGGCAATTAGGAACCATTCAAGTGGATTATAATCTGCCCGAACGTTTTGAATTGGAATATATGGGAAGTGATAACCAAAAGCACCGTCCGGTTATGATTCACCGCGCTCCTTTTGGGTCACTTGAGCGTTTTGTAGCTGTACTTATTGAGCATTGTGCAGGTAAATTTCCGTTGTGGTTAACTCCGGAACAGGCGGTAATACTGCCTATTTCAGATAAATACAACGACTATGCAAAAAGTTTTCAACAGTATTTAAATAATTCCGATATTCGCACCCTCGTTGACGAAAGGAACGAAAAAATCGGGAAAAAGATCCGAGACGCTGAATTATCTAAGGTTCCAATGATGTTAATTGTTGGAGAAAAGGAAGTTGAATCAGGAGGTGTTTCAGTTCGGATTCAAGGTGATGGAGACAAAGGGATGTTAACAAAAGATGATTTTGTTGCCTTTTTCAATGAGGAAGTAAAGAAGTCGTTTAACCAATAAATTTAGCACTATAGAACCAAGATTTACTCCAAACAAGCCTGCTCCGCAAGGAGGACCAAGGCCACTTCCGGTTGGAAGATTTGGAAAGAGAAAGCAATCCGATGAACATGAAAATCACCGGATTAACCGCCAGATTAACAACGTAACCGAGGTAAGGGTAGTTGGCGAAAACTTCGAACAGGGAGTTTATCCAATTTCCAAAGCGATTGCCATTGCCGAGGAGCTTGGTGTTGATTTAGTGGAGATTTCTCCAAACGCTGTACCTCCGGTTTGCAGGTTGGTAGATTATGGCAAGTTTCTTTACGAGCAAAAAAAGAAACAAAAGGAACTAAAAGCCAAAGCCTCCAAAGTGGTGGTGAAGGAAATACGTTTCGGACCGCAAACGGATGAGCATGATTTTAATTTTAAATTGAAACATGCCATGAAATTCCTCGAAGAAGGATCTAAGGTGAAAGCCTATGTGTTCTTTAAAGGAAGGTCAATCGTGTACAAAGAGCAAGGGGAAGTGCTATTGCTAAAATTTGCCAACGAATTAGAAAACGTTGGAAAAGTTGAGCAATTACCCCTCATGGAAGGCAAGAAAATGCAGATCATGATTGCACCAAAGAAAAAGTAAACTATCAACATAAATACAAATAAACAATGCCAAAAATGAAGACCAATTCCAGTGCGAAAAAACGCTTTTCGTTCACCGGAACCGGCAAAATCAAAAGGAAGCATGCTTTCAAAAATCACATCCTGACCAAAAAGGAAACCAAGCAAAAACGCAATTTGGGTAAATTTGCTATCGTTTCTTCAAGCGACGAAGGAAGAGTGAAAATGCTATTAGCAGTAGGAAAGTAAACCTTTTTATCCGGTAAACAATTTAACAAATCAAAAGTTTAACCAGGGGGCAGGCCAAAAGAATCCCAATATAGTAGGGTCGCCAGTCACCAAAATCAGTAAAACAAAAAATGCCACGTTCAGTCAACGCAGTAGCCTCCAGGGCAAAAAGAAAAAAAGTTCTAAAACAAACCAAAGGTAATTGGGGCGGTAGAAAAAATGTATGGACCGTTGCCAAGAATACCTTGGAGAAAGGTCTAGGTTACGCTTACCGTGACCGCAAAACCAAAAAACGCAATTTCCGCGGTCTTTGGATTCAACGTATTAATGCCGGTGTTCGCGAGTTCGGTATGAGCTACAGCGAATTCATGGGAAAAATTCACGCTAAAGGTATCGAGCTAAACCGTAAGGTGTTGGCCGATTTAGCTATGAATAACCCGGAAGCATTCAAAGCAATTGTTGAGTCTGTAAAATAATAAAGCTCAATTTGAAAGGCCGGATTGGAATTTTCCAGTCCGGCCTTTTTGTTTCTACTACTTTGATGAATTTAGGTTTAAGCCGGTTCCAAAACTTCCTGCATACGTTTTACCTTGGGTTTGGAATGCCATTCATAAAACAAAGAATTCGGATCCCACTTTTCTCTAATGCGCTGAACTTGTTCCAAATGATGGTCCGACATGAATGAAAAGGTTCGTTTGTGCAATCCTTCATCAGCAAGCTGAATACCCGTTGATAGATGTTCCATCGATTTCATGGTTTCAAAGGCCCATTTCCCATATTTGGCAGTATCTTCCGGGTTTTTCCAACAACTGTACAAAGCTAAATACAGCTTGTCTTCTTTGCTGTGGGCCATATTGGTCGGTATTTGATCGGCTTGCCAGTTTAACCACAAAAAATGTGAAGGAGAGGCCGGTAGGTGGTGGGCGATGTTTTTGATATGGGGCAATAGTTCTTCTATACCGGCATGGGTCCACATATTATCTACTCCCCAATGGTGGTCTTCCGGGTAATGGCTCATAACAGCGCGGTAAAAAAGTTCCATTCCGGGATTAAAGGTGGGTAAGGAAAACAAGGCTTTTTTTCGAATCGGACTTTCTTTCATAAACCGCTGAGCCTCTTCAAACTCGTCTCTGCTATCTGCGAAAATGGGAGCAAAAGCCTCCATTCCCGGCCCCAGGAAGCCATTCATATTTCGGTTCATTAGAATTTGAAATTCAACGGCCTTTGGAATGGATGGCCCAACTTCATGAGCCCAACGATACACTTCTTCCAAATGGGCCATTCGGAAATTCTGTATCATAACTCCACGATAGGCTGGCAGAGGAAATAGCTTCAGATAAAATGCAACCACTACTCCAAAAAAGCCCGGACCCGAACCCCTTGCCGCCCAAAACAAATCGGCATTTTCCTTTTCACTGGCATGCACCAGTTCGCCACTTGCTGTCACAATATCCATGGCTGCAATGTGTTGACACGCAATTCCCATTTTTCGGCCGTTCCATCCATAACCGCCTTGCAATAAATAGCCACCGATGCAAACGCCTTTGCAATGCCCCGCCGGAAAAAAGAGATTTTGATTTACCAAGGCTTTTAGCAACACACTTCCTCCTACTCCCGGACCCGCTTTGGCAAGCATGGCCTCTTTGTTCACTTCAAATTGGTTGAAGTTTTTCATCAGAAGCAAAATACCATTGTCGCGTATGAAGTTTGCACTAAAGCTATGTCCACCCGATGAAATGCTGACCTTTTTCCCAACTCCTTTGGCGTATTTCAGCACAGCAATTACGTCTTCGATGGTTTGGGGTTCTATCACCATGGAGGGTCGAATGCCATGGTCCCATTTGTTAAAAAGGGTGCTTTTTACCAGGGTATCAAAGCCAGGTTCTCCGGCTTGGGTAACTTTACCTGCCAAAGCCAAGCTTTCGGTTTGGTGGGTTTGGTATAATTCAGGAAGAAAGCCGGCCAAATGTCCCATCTCTTCACCGCAATGCAATAAAAGGTTTTGAGCAAAATTTTTGGGAAGAGGCTTTAATTTAGAACCGATGAATTTGGCCAATTCAGGAATTTTGCCTCCATTTCTTAATCCAAGGTATGCTGCCCCAATCCAGAATCTGGAACGCATTTCGGAACCGTTTTCTGTTTGGCGAATCTGGTGTACTAAATATCCAAAATCAATAGGGGCATCTACCAAACCTAGTCGGGCACAAATAAAAACCTGCTTGTTTTTTTCTGAAATGGAGGCTTTGGAAAACCCAAAATCAAGGGGAGATTTGAACTGTATGGCAGCATCCGACAATTCTTCTCCGATATATTCACGAATGATGGAAGTGCGTCCAATGTAACAGGAATCGGTTTTCCCATCGGACCAGCGCGCTGAAACATGGGCCCCGGGATGCCAAAGTCGGTAACGTTGGTCCTGTGAACCGTGCCAGCCAAACCACCAATCCCACATTTCGGGCTCTACTCCGGGCATAGGTGTTAGAACCGCTATTTTAATACTGCCGTCGGACTTTTGGCAATATCCGTTTTCAACAGGTTGGTATCCCGGATTTTCAAGTTCTGCCACTTGCTCAAAATCAGGGAGCTTTTCCCATGGCAGGGAGCCGGATGCAATGGCTTTTTTTATTTCTAAATCCGGTTGATATATAGTTTCATTGAAAAACCCTGCAAGGTCTTGATCGAAAGTGATTGGTTTTACCTGATTAGCCATGTTGATACCGAAATAGAGAGGCCAAAAGTAGGGGAGGGGAAGAAAATAAACACTTGAATTAATTCAATAAATGCCTCACCTGCAGGTTAACCCAAATTTATCTAATGTATAGTCTAATTATACCAATTTTAATTTATAAGTAGTCCAAAGGGTTTTTATAAATTTAGATTGGTAAGTACCGAGTATACAGTATGTTAGGTCAAATTTCTCAATAAAAATTAATACCAAAATTGGACTAAACATAATGTACATTCGGTATAAGTTTAGAAATGGAAATGGATGGGTGTTTTTTTGGGTAAAGGGCGATACTTTTCGGATTTGCACCTCGGGCAACGATAGAGGCAAGTAGCCCACAGAACCCCGACGGGGCTAGCCTAGGGGGGCGAGGACTACAGCCGATAGCGTGACCTTTTCGCCTTCCATAATAAGTTGATATTCGCATAATTGCCGGTGGCGAAAAGGGGCCCGCATAAACAGAAAAAAAGGAATTATTTCCGGGACAAACGTTTTAATTTGGATAGCCATTCGGGCGAAATACCCATTAGTTCCGCAATGTATTTGGATGGTACGTTTTGAATTAAAGATGGAAGATTTTTTAGGAAATAAGCATACAAATCCTCCGAACGGTAAGCGATAATTTTCAATTTTAAATCGTTTTCTTCCGTTAAGGCTTTAATGATGGTCGAATGATAAAAGCGATGTAGCTGCGGGTCGCGATCAATAATTTCCACCAAAATCTGTTTAGATAAGGCCAATACCGTGGAGGGTGAAATAGCTCGCAATTCGCAATGAGTGGGAGTTTCTTCAAAAAAGCTATCGACACAAACCATGAAAGGATGCAAGTCGGGCAGAAAAAAATTGATGGTTTTGAAAATGTCTTTTTCTTCATCGATGTACCGGCAAACAAAACCACCTTCAACCACGACATATAAAGTATCATTGATTTGTCCGGGCTGTACCAAAACCTGGTTGGATTTGAGTTGGATAGCCGTTCCATTGGCTAACATTTCCGACAGTGTACCTTCTCCAAATTCGGGTAGTATTAAGTTGGAAATGAATTGATTGGGGTTCATGCCGGAAAAAATGGAATAGGAAAATTAATTAGAAGTTAGTCCAAACCTTTGACGAAAGCATTGATTCATAGCGTTGTATATTTCGAATAGGTAATAACCATTTTCCAAATCGGGCAATGAAAGTAGGAGCAGGGGCGAATTCGTTTTTCCGGTTTTTAGGCGTTTGCCCTGTAAATCATAAATTGTCCACGTATACCAATCGGTATCAGGCAGGGTCATTTTCAACTCTTTTCCCTGTTGTTGCAACACCAAACCGGATGGGTTCATGGAGTAGGGTTGAATGGAAATGGGCTGACTAATTTCCCTTGCCGGACGGCCGGACCAGGGGCAAAATTGTCCAAGGGTTTGCAACCAATACGCTGTGTCTGCGTCTACATCCGAATAAGGGCAACCATCGCATACCTCGATGGCAAGTTCGGCCAGGTTCCATTGGTTGGGGTTAAAGTGCCAAAGAAACCAATGGTTGGCATTGTGGTTGTACCCTGAATTTCCTGCTTCAATAGTCCCGCTAATAAATTTGCGATTCTCTATTGGTCTGCCCAGGTTGGCTAATACGGTATCAATTAATTCGGGGTTGGAAGTCGCGGCAATGAAGGAGGTATCTTGCCAGGCTCCATGGCCACATTGGGTAGTAAATTCAAAATACCTCCAGGTTTGGGCTTGGGAAACCGAAAGATATAAACAGGCTGAAAGGGCGCACAGCAACAAGGTTTTCATGTCCTAAAAGTAATAAATAATACCAATTTTAATTTATAAATAGTCCAAAGGATTATTATAAATTTAGATTGGTAAATACCGAGGATACAGAATGTTAGGCCAATTTTCTCAAGAAAAATTAATACATTATATTGGACTAAACATAATGTCCATTCGGTATAACCGGCTATTAAATGCCTGAATAATCCGTGTAGCCAACAGCGTCGGCCGTGTAAAACGTTTCAGGATTTGCCTGATTTAATGGTAGTTTTCCGGCAATTCGGGCGGCGAACTGTGGGTTAGCCAAAATACCTTTTCCAAATCCAACTAAATCAGCAATTCCTTCTTGTAATTTTTGTTCGGCACTTTCAGGGTTTAATCCATTACAAAGGATAAGGGTTTTTTGAAAAGCATCCCGAATTCCTTGCAAAGTGCGGTCTTGCATTGCCGGATTGATGGATAAGTGAATGTAAGCAATTCCGATTGCATTTAGTTTTTGCGCCAAATACACGTACAATGCATGAACTTCTTCTGGGTCATAAGCCGGCAAATCGTTGTAGGTTGAATAAGGCGAAAAGCGGATTCCGATGCGTTCGGCTCCAATTTCGGCGCTCATTTTTTCAACAAGTTCTATTACAAATCGGGAACGGTTTTCGTATTCTCCACCGTATCCATCTTCACGGCTGTTTACCGTTGGATGCAAAAATTGTTCTAATAAATAACCATTAGCCGAATGCAATTCAACGCCGTCAAATCCGGCTGCCATAGCGTTTTTACCTGCTTCCACAAAGGCATTCATAACCTTTTCAACCCCGTCTGAGGTAAGAGCCAAAGGTTGAGAATTATCCACCATTCCCAGGCTGTCTGAAAATATTTTTCCGGACGGCTTTTTGGCAGACGGCCCCACTAAATAAAATCCTTTCGGGAGGTTTGATTCATGCCCCACTCGTCCGGTATGCATCAACTGAATAAAAATCTTAGCTCCTTTTTGATGTACAGCCTTGGTAACTTTTTTCCAGGCTTCGACTTGTTCACGGTTAAAAATTCCGGGAATTCGGGCGTATCCAAGTCCTTCCGGCGAGGGAGAAGCTCCTTCTGTAACAATCAGTCCAATGTCGGCTCGCTCGGAATAATACGTTGCCATTAATTCGTTCGGTAGGTTGCCAATAGCCCTGCATCGGGTCATCGGCGCCATAACAATATGATTTTGTAAGGACAATCCTTTTTGTTTGTAAGGACTCAACAGTTTCAAATCAGCCATAATCTTTCGGGACGCAAACCTAGGAATATTAAGCCTTGCAGTACCCAAGAATTTGTAAACTTTTGTGAAAATTATTTTACCCGGATTAAGGTATCAACTGATTTTGATTTTTTTCCGGATTATTTGGCGGGCCCATTCGCATTAGATTTTGGGTTTTGTCCGAAAATTAACTGGCTCATGGCCGGGCTATCGGCTGTAGTCCTCGTCGCACTTGGCTAGCGCCGCGTGCTCCTGTGGGCTACTTGCCTCTATCCCTGCCCGAACCTAAGCCCGAAGTTCTCACCATTTCCTTACTCCCGGTAATACACCCGCTTTACCCTTCTCGAAACTCCGGTAAGTATTTCATACGGAATGGTTCCTTGCAAGGCCGCCAGATCCGAAATACTAAATCCTTCTCCAAAAACAGTTACGGAGTCACCTTCTTTACACGATATTCCGGTAATGTCTAGCATACACATATCCATACATACACTGCCAACAATGGGAGCCATTTTCCCATTCACCAGCATTCGTCCTTTTCTATTGCCTAAAACTCTACTTAATCCATCGGCATATCCAATTGGTACCGTAGCAATGGTTTCAGGGTTCACTACCATTTCTTTTCGTCCATAACCCACGCTGTCGCCGGGTTTAATGTATTTGATTTGCGAAATAATGGTTTTCAACGAGCTAACATTTCGTAAATGGCGCTGTTCTGCTGAATTGGAAGCAACTCCGTATAATCCAATTCCTAATCGTACCATGTCAAATTGGGCGTCCGGAAAACGGGTAATACCACTGGAATTTAAAATATGTCTCAGCACCGGATAGCCCAGGTGCGAGATAATTTCTTCGCTCATTTTCTTGAAGAGGTTAATTTGTCCGTTTGTAAACCTATCATGAGCCTGGTCTTCGCTGGCTGCCAAATGGCTAAACAAGGAAACAACTTTTACCCGTTTTAGGTTTTTGAGCCGGATGATGAGTTCATTGATGTCTTCCGCTTCAAAACCAAGTCGATGCATGCCGGTATCCAATTTTATATGGATGGAAATGGGTTCTAAAATACGGTCGGTATTTCGTTGAAGCGCACGTTCAAAATGACCAAGAATTCTAAAACTATACAGTTCAGGTTCTAGTTTATATTTAATCATGGCATCGAAACTTTGTTCTTCGGGGTTCATGACTAAAATGGGTAAACTAATTCCGGCTTTTCTTAATTCTACTCCTTCATCCGCATAGGCAACAGTAAGGTAATCAACCCGATGAAACTGCAATAAGGATGCAATTTCATGTCCGCCACTACCATACGAATAGGCCTTAACCATGGTCATTAGTTTGGTTCCCGGGCTCAGCAAGGATCGGTAATAGTTCAGGTTGTGAACCATCGCGTCCAGGTTGATTTCCATTACGGTTTCGTGGGCTTTTTGCTGTAAGAATTTGGTTATTTCTTCAAACCCGAACGACCGAGCTCCTTTTAGCAAGATGGCTTCGTTTTGGAAGGAGTTGCTGCTCGACTTTTCAAGAAAAGAATCTGTATCGGAAAAAAATTGTTTATTGAGGTTGAATAAAGCCTGGTGTTTGGTAATCTCGGTTCCAATTCCTATCAGCTTGTCAATTTTATAGGTATGAATCAGTTCGGCTACTTCGTGGTAAAGTTGGTCTGACCCTTTTCCACTTTGCAGAATATCCGATAAAACCAACGTTTTGGTCGGGTGTTGGTGCTGTTGATTCAGGAAATCCAGGGCAACGGCCAAAGAACCTAAGTCGGAATTGTAGCTATCGTTGATAATCGAGCAATTGTTAACACCTTCTTTGAGTTCCAGTCGCATCGCCACCGGACTCAGGTAGGACATGCGTTGCGAGATAATTTCGTTGGAATATCCTTCGCTCAATAAAAAGGCCCAACAATGAATGGCATTTTCTATGGAAGCTTCATCTGAAAAAGGAATGGAAATGCTAATGAAACGGTAGTCGAAAATGCCTGAAATTTCAGTTTCTCCTTTGTTTTTACTAACTTTAGTAACAGCTAAATCCGCTTTAGTTCTTCTGCTCCAGGTAAAAAGTTTGCAATCCGATTCCAGGTTTTCGCCCGGCATGGCCAGTCGGTAAATATCATCGTAATCCTTGCAAAAAATCAACTTTTTTACATGCTTAAACAATCGTAGTTTTTCCCTGGTTTTTTGCTCCAAATCCTTAAAATTTTCCGAATGGGGCTGTCCTATATTCGTAAAAATGCCGATGGTAGGGGAAATAATGCTTTCAAGTTTATCCATTTCTCCCGGTAAGGAAATTCCGGCTTCAAACAGGGCCAGGTTATGTTGTTCCTCCATTTCCCAAACACTTAATGGAACCCCAATTTGGGAATTGAAACTTTTTGGACTTCGAACAATGGAATAGTCTTCTTGCAGCAAAGTGTATAACCATTCTTTTACAATGGTTTTTCCATTACTCCCGGTAATTCCAATAACCGGATACCGGAATTGTTGCCGGTGAAATTTGCTTAATTTTTGTAATGCCAACAAGGTATCCGAAACCTGAATAAAACAAGAACCCGGGAAATGTTCCGGTTTAAAAGTTATATCAGAAACCAAAAACACCCGAATACCTTTGTTGTATAATTCCGGAATATACAAATGGCCATTGTGCCTTAATCCTTTAATGGCTACAAATAAAGCACCTTCAATACTGGATAGTTTGCGGCTATCCAACAATATTTCGTGTATTACTAGGCTTTTTTCCCCATGTAATTGGGCTGACAATAACTGGGCAATTTCTTCGCAAGTATAGGTTCGATGCATGGTTGATACAAAGGAAGCAAGGAAATTAAAACCAAAAACCAAAACCCGAATTGTTTTTTGGCATAGTTTTTATGATTTACCTGTTTATATTTGCCATAACTAATTCAAATTTCTTATGAAAAAACTAAGCGTAGTATTTGCCTTTTTATTAATGGTTTCTTTGGCCAATGCCCAAAACATTGTTGGAAAATGGAAAACAATTGACGATGAAACAGGTAAGCCAAAATCTGTAGTAGAGATTTACCAGAAAGGAAACGAGTATTTTGGACGGGTAATTAAACTGTTTCGTGAACCAAGTGAGCCTCAAGATCCGGTATGTGATAAGTGTTCCGACGACAGAAAGGGTAAAAAAGTATTGGGAATGGAGGTTATTCGCAACTTGAAAAAGAAAGGTAACGAATATGCCGATGGCACCATTATGGATCCTAAAAAAGGACAAGTTTATGATTGTAAAATCTGGTTGGAAGGAAATACCCTGAAGGTACGTGGATATGTTTTGTTTTTATACCGCACCCAAACCTGGCATCCTTACAAAGAATAAGTGGATTTAAACTTTTTTTGAAACCAGGCCTCTAAGATTCTTAGGGGCTTTTTTTTGGAAATTATTAATAATGTTAAATGCCAAAGCAAAAGCGCCATGGTTCAAATGCCGGTGAAGAATAATTGGACTATTATTGATTTGCAATAGGTATAATTAGGAATAAACAACCTTAATTGAAAATTATCGTACCATTACATTGAAAAAGGATGAGGCCTGTTTTGTTTTTCCATCTGGCAGTATTGCTGTTGTTAGGCTTGAATAAAAAAGTACAGGCACAACAACTGCAGCAAGATTGTTTTTCGGCGATTAATGTTTGCACGGCTTCTTATTCTCAAAACTCCATAAACAGTGGCTTTGGTTCAGTTCTGGATGTTGCCCCGTTAACAACCTGTTTAGATAGTGGTGAGGCCAATTCCAGTTGGTTTATTTTTAGGGTAATAAGTGGAGGCAGTTTTAACTTTCAAATTGCGCCCAATACCAGCAGCGATGATTATGATTTTGCACTCTATAATTTATCCGGAGATAGTTGCGCTTCTATTGCCAATGGTGGATTACAGCCTTTGCGTTGCAATTATTCCTCTACTCCGGGAAGCACCGGTTTGCAAAATGGTGCCACCGGAACCCAGGAACCAACTGCAGGTCCTAATCAATGCTCGCCTTTAACGGTAACTACCGGACAAATTTATGCCCTGATGGTCAATAACTTTACCGGATCCACCAATGGTTATGTGCTCAACTTAGGCGGAACAGCCAGTGTTTTCGACAATGTTTCTCCACAAGTTGATACCATTACCCACGGAACAGCCTGTAATCCTAAAACCATTTACCTGTATTTCACCGAACCGATTCTTTGCAGTAGTATTTCTTCCGACTTAAGTGAGATTACTATTACCGGACCGGCGGCACCAACCATAACAAGTTTTACTGCGGTAGGCTGCAATTCCAATGGAATGACCAACCGAATTAATATCACTTTTGCCTCAGCAATAAGTGCCATTGGAAATTATGTGGTCCATTTTGGTAATGGCTCAGATGGTGATACTTTTATAGATGGTTGTAATAATTATTTGAATCCCTCTTATACCTATACCTTCCCGGTTGATCACATTGGCCCAACAGTTACCTTGGTTTCAGTAACTAATTCCAATTGCACCTCCAATACCGGAGCTGTAGATGTTTCTGTTTCCGGAGGGCAACCACCTTATACCTATTCTTGGAATTCAAATCCTGTTCAAACTACTCAAGATCTTTCCGGAGTGGGCAATGGCACCTATTCTCTGGTGGTAACAGATGCTATCGGTTGCACCGCTTTTTATTCTAAAACCATAACCGACCTAAACTCTCCGACCTTAACCCTGGTACAAAATTCACCAATTACCTGTTATGGGCAAAACAATGGTAGCGCCAGTGTGTTAGCAAGTGGAGGAACTCCACCCTATATTTATACATGGAACACCACTCCTGTGCTTACCGGATCTTCTGTTAACTCCTTAGGTCCGGGTGCACATAGCGTAACAGTAACAGATTCGCAAGGCTGTTCCCGGTCCTTGAATGTTACTACCATTCAACCCGGACCTCTCAATATTCAAATTTCAAAGAATAATACTACTTGCGGAAACTCCATCGGATCTATTAATGCAACTGTTTCAGGGGGAATTCAACCATATTCTTATTCCTGGAATACAAGCCCGGTTCAAACCGTCCCTAATTTAACCAATTTGCCGGTAGGAATTTACACCCTTACTGTCCGCGATTCGAACAATTGTGTGAGTGCTTCCACTGTTACCATAGCCAGTACAACCGCTCAATTGGGGTCTATTCAATCGGCTACTCCCTCTTGCGACGAACCCAGTGGAACAGCCACAGCTATTGCCACAGGACCTAATCCGCCCTATACATTTTTATGGAACACCCAACCTCCGCAAAATACCGCCGCGGCTTCCAATCTTTCGGCAGGAACCTACTATGTGGTTATTACCGGAAGTGACAATTGTTCCCAAATTTTGAATGTAAAGGTCGACACTCTCATGGATGTGATAGGAAATCTGATAGTTTCAAACGATGCTTCATGTGGTGAAGCGGATGGTTCTGCTACGGTAGACGGTTTATTGGGATTAAGCCCTTATAGTTTTCAATGGCAAACAAATCCTGTTCAAACTTCCGCTACAGCCACCGGATTATCTGCCGGAACCTACCCGGTAATAATTACAGATGCCAATGGTTGTGATGATACTCTTCAGGTGGTGGTAAGCGAATTGGTTGGAACAGCAGATTTTACCTGGAGTCAAACTTGCTTTGGATATATAACTGATTTTTATGCAGTTACTAATCTTGATTCTGCTTTTTTTGTTTGGAGTTTTGGCGATACAACCAATTTATTAACCAATGCAGATACCGGGCAACAGGTAACTCACTATTTCCCAAGTCAGGATTCATTTTATGTTACCTTAATCTCTTCCGGAGGATGTTTGCAAGACACTTTAACCAAGGCATATGCCGTAAATCCTTTACCGGAACCTTCTTTTACAACAGGCAACTCGACGCTATACACGGAAAATAACTTACAATTTCAATATACTGGAACCCCGGCGCAAACCTATTATTGGGATTTTGGAAACAATACCACTTCCACTTCTTCAACGCCCAATACGACTTACCTGGATAGCGGAACACATGTGGTAACCTTAGCTGTGATAGACGCGAATGGTTGCACTGATACCATCCAAACCACCATATTTGTTGCTAAAAAGCCAAACATTTACATGCCAAATGCTTTTGTTCCGGTTAATCAAAGTAAAAATCCCATTTACAAGGTTTATGGTTATGATGTAGATGAAATAGATTTTAGGATTTACAGCAGGTGGGGAAACGTTGTTTTTGCTACCCAGGATCCTCAGCAAGCCATGGATAATGGCTGGGATGGAACATATTTAGGTAAACCCTTGCCCCAAGGTGTTTATGGTTATAAAATTTGGGTTAAGTTTGCTGACCAAAGAGAATTTGAGAAAACAGGAACAATTACTTTAGTGCGTTAATACCATGAACCACTTTTATATTGAGATTACACTACCCGATTATTTTTCGGAAGATTTTATTAGGAAAATCCCTCAACAACGCGAAGTGGTTGACGATTGGATGCAAAAAGGCATTATTTTAAATTATGCCTTAGCATATGACCGAAGTAAATTGTGGATTGCCATGTTAGCCGATTCAGAGCAGGAAGTGATGGATGTTTTGGCAACATTTCCGCTAGTCGATTATATGAAACCCGACATTTTTAAACTGGCATTTTACCAAGGTGTAGCTCCAGGTATTCCTTCCTTTTCGCTCAATTAATTGAACCCCAGGGAATTTCAAAATTCCGCATTAAATTCTTTTTCAACCTTAGCCACTTTGTGTTGATCCCCCACCTAAATTTGCCTCGTTAAACCTGTATAGAATGCCTAAAGAAAGAATTTTTGTAATAGGAGCCGGTGGGCAGATTGGAACAGAATTGGTGGAGGGCCTAAGGAAAATATATGGCGAGGAAGGAGTAGTTGCCTCGGATATCAAAAAAGCAAGCGATTCGGTAAAACAAGGCTTGTTCGAACCATTGGATGTGTTGGATAAAGACCGTTTATTAGAACTGGTAAAGAAGTATGAGGTAAAACAAATTTACTTGTTAGCCGCCTTGCTTTCTGCAACAGCCGAGCAAAAATTAAAATCCGCCTGGAAACTCAATATGGAAGGGCTTTTTAATGTGTTGGATTTAGCTAAGGAAAAGCAAATTCAAAAGGTTTATTGGCCAAGCTCAATTGCAGTTTTTGGTCCCAATACTCCAAAGCAAAACACTCCACAATACACTGTAATGGAACCGAATACAGTGTATGGAATCAGCAAACAAACCGGAGAAAGGTGGTGCCAATATTACCATGAAAAGTTTGGAGTGGATGTTCGAAGCTTACGTTATCCGGGATTAATTGGATATAAATCCGATCCGGGAGGAGGAACCACCGATTATGCAGTTCATATTTTTCATGAAGCCATCGAAAAGGGTCAATATGAGTGTTTTTTGTCAGAGAACACCTATTTGCCAATGATGTATATGCCCGATGCTATTAAAGCAACAGTTGGGATTATGGAAGAAGAATCAAACAAAATCAAAATAAGAAGCAGTTACAATCTTTCCGGGATGAGTTTTTCTCCAAAAGAACTTTCGGAAGAAATAAAAAAACATATACCCCATTTTTCCATTTCCTATAAACCCGACCATCGTCAAGCCATTGCAGATAGTTGGCCGGCAAGCATAAACGACTCTGAAGCACGCCAGGATTGGGGATGGAAACAGGAGTATGGTTTGAAAGAAATGGTTAATGATATGTTGTTGCACCTGCAACCGGTGGAAGGATAACCCATGGCAAAGTTTGTTCTTCAAATGGATGAACCTACCCCGGATTATATCCTAATTGGGGTTTCTTGTCACCAGAAGGATTACCGGGCTGCGTGGGCCATTGGCAATTCCATGGGACTGGAGTTTGCCCGGGACGAAGAACCATATACCATTGTGCAAAAGAATGGTACCAAGGCCTATTTCACTTCCTTTTCCTATTTTCCCAGCCAGGAAGAACGCTACCTGTTGTTAGCCAATAAGAGTGAATTTGGCACTTTGCTTCCTGAGCTTACTCAGTTTGATTTTATTTTGCTGATATATTCTCTTATTTCGGATGAAGAGGTGGAAGATTTGGTTAAACAAATTAGATCACATTCCTTAATACAATTTTGCAGTTTATTTAATGGAGAGCAAATGAAACACGCCTCTCGATTGCCTATTTTTTAAATCAATTAAAACTTATCTTTACCAACAAACTAATTTCCTGCCAATGAATAAATTATTTACCCCTGTTCTTCTAGCTTTCAGCCTTTTTTTGAGTTCCTCTCAAGCTCAAGTTGTTACCAATGCCTACTGCGATGGAATTCGATACAAGAACCAAATTTTTACAAATACTGTAGTTACTTCCAATGTACAGTATGGACAGAATACCGGTTATTGTGGAGAGAGTTACAGTCTTAAAATGGATATTTACGAACCGGAAGGTGACGCAGCAACTGCTCGTCCGGTTTTATTTGTAAACTATGGAGGGTCTTTTATTAATGGTTCTAAAACAGATGGTTATGTAGTGAATATTTGTAAAGATTTTGCTAAACGTGGTTTTGTGACTTGTGCGATTGATTATCGTTTATTTGACTTATGTAATTTTCCCGATTCGGCAATTATGTTAGATGTAGTGGTGAAGGCGGTTGGAGACCAGAAAGCTGCCATCCGGTTTATGCGTGAACATGCTGCAGATTACAAAGTTGACACCAATTTTGTGTTTTTGAGCGGTGTTTCGGCAGGAGGTATTTTGGCCTTGCACACAGCTTATATCGACGATGTGAATGAAGTGCCGGATTATGTTGCCAATACCATTCTATCCAATGGAGGAATTGAAGGAAATAGCAGCACCAATACCCAATTTTCTTCTGCTGTTCAAGGTGTTTGGAGCATGTCGGGTGGTTTGCATAAGGCAACTTGGATCGATAGCAATGACCCTTTGTTAATTGCCATTCATGAAACCCAGGATCCTACTGTTCCTTATGCCCATGGTTTTGCTCAAGTGTCAGGTTTAAACCTTATCTCTATTGATGGTGGTTCCCTAATGCACAATCAATGCGATAACCTTACCAAACCAAATGTGTTTTTCTCAATCGCCAACGCCGGACATACCGCATATATTCAAAAGCCAGCCATTATGGATACGCTCTCCAATTCGGCTGCAACCATGTTCGAATCAATTTTATGCGGTAATACTGCGCCAAATTTTGTTGCAGAAATGCCATTGAATTATAGTCCAAACGGTATCGAGGAAGTTCAACCGGCTCTTTTTACCTTAAGTCCAAATCCTGCACAATCTGAACTAGTAATTACCTTGGAGAATAAGGCTAAACTTGGAAGTATTTCTATAAAAGATCAATTAGGAAGAGTGGTGTATTCATCTGATTTAAATAACCAAAGTTCAGTAACCATTTCACGTGGTAATTGGAAAGCCGGATTATACTTTGCACAAGTTAATATTCCAAACCAAGGTACTCAAACACTTAAAGTGGTTGTAGAATAACTAGATCCAATTAATTGTATATATTTTTTTACCAAATGAGAATTTTTGGAGCCTTTGTATTGGCTATTATCCTGCCTTTTTCTTTGTTGGCAGACGAAGGAATGTGGCTGCCCAACCTGCTTAAGGCCTTAAATGAAAAGGAATTGGCTGCCAATGGTTGTCAATTAACTCCCGAACAGATTTATTCAATCAACAAAGGATCCCTAAAAGATGCTGTTGTGCATTTCGGTGGTGGCTGCACCGGTGAGGTTATTTCATACCAAGGTTTGATATTAACCAATCACCATTGTGGCTTTAGTCAAATACAAGCTCACAGTAGCCTGGAACATAATTATATTCGGGATGGATTTTGGGCAATGAGCCAAAAGGATGAATTGCCTAATCCGGGATTAACCGTAACCTTTATTAAGCGAATTGATGATGTTACCGCCCAGGTGATGGAAGGTGTTTTGGATTCTATGTCAAATGCCCAAAAAGAGGAAAAAATTCTTGCCAATGTAAAAAGGATAGAAGCCGAATCAGTGAAAGGAACACATTATACCGCTAAAATTAAGTCCTTTTTCTATGGAAACGAATACTATATGTTTACCATGGAAACCTTTAAGGATATACGGTTGGTGGGTGCTCCACCTGAATCCATCGGCAATTATGGAGGCGATGAAGATAATTGGGTTTGGCCTAGGCATACTGGCGATTTTTCCCTGTTTAGAATCTATGCCGATAAAGACAATAAACCGGCTGAATTTTCTTCTGACAATGTACCCTATAAACCCAATTATTCTTTTCCGATTTCATTGAAAGGGGTAAAAGAAAATGATTTTACCATGGTTTTTGGATTTCCCGGAAGGACTCAAGAATACCTCAGTTCTTTTGCGGTTAAGCAAATTGTTGAAGTCGTAAATCCTATCCGAATTAAGGCAAGACGAATCAGACTTGGAATTTGGGATAAATACATGCGAAGCAGTGAATTGGACAAAATAAAATATGCATCTAAATACAATCGCTTATCCAACTATTACAAAAAATGGACAGGGGAAAGTAAAGGACTGGAAAGGTTTAATACAGTTGGTAAAAAGAAAGATTTTGAAGCCGGATTTGAAACTTGGTGCAAAGCTGATTCTGTTCGAAATAAAAAGTATGGTAGCCTTTTGAAAGAATTGCAAAAGGAGTATGAGGCAAATGATAAGTTAGCCGCCGCTGCTGAGTTGTTTTCTGAAGCCGCTTCCGGAATTGAATTAATGACCTTTGCCAATTACTTTATGCCTTTGTATGAAAAAGCTAAATCTGCTAATGCAACGGTTGAAGAGTTTGAAGCTGAAAAGAAAAGATTGAAAGATAATTTTGGGGGTTGGTTCAAAAATTACCAGGTTAAGGCAGACAAGGAAATTTGCCCTCAATTGTTAGGTCTTTACTTGCAGGCACTCCCGGAAGAGTATAAACCTGATTTTTTAACGGTAAGTATTCAGGTTAAATTTAAAGGTGACATTGTTGCTTTTGTAGAGAACCTGTATCAACAAAGCAATTTTACTACCGAAGAAGCTGCAAAAGACCTGGTAGACAAATTGAGTAAAGACAATATTAAAAAGTTAGAGAGCGAACCTGCATTTGCCCTTTGGATGGATTTAGTTGCCGTTTACACGTTTAAAGTTCAGGATGCTTATCTGAAATCAAGTGACCGAATTGCCGCCTTAAACAAGCAATGGATGCAGGCTCAACGCACTTATGGAAAAGGAAAAAAATTCTATCCGGATGCCAATTCAACTTTGAGGCTGAGTTATGGCAAAGTGAAAGGATATGAGCCCAAAAATGGAGTTTTTTACCAACCATTTACAACGGCAGATGGTATTTTAGAAAAATCCAAAGACACCTTGATACCGGATTATAAGGTCAATCCAAGGTTATTGGAGTTGATAAAAAACAAGGATTTTGGACCTTATTCCTACAAAGGTAAATTACCTGTGGCATTTTGTGCTTCCAATCATACCACCGGAGGAAACAGTGGAAGTCCTGTTTTAAATGCCTATGGTCAATTAATTGGAACCAACTTCGACAGAAATTGGGATGGAACCATGAGTGATATCAGTTACGATCCGGATAGGGTTAGAAACATTGTTTTGGATGTGCGATATACACTTTTTATAATTGATAAATTCGCCGGAGCCTCCCATTTGTTAAAGGAAATGAAGATTGTAACAAATTAATAACCTGAATTGACCAGAAAATAAAGCTGCCGATGTTTAAAAAGAACTGGATTGGTTTAGCAGGGCTATTGGTTGTTATAACTATTCAAATGGCTTTGTATGGTTTTCCAAAATTGCTGAAACAAGGTCCTGCATCCATTCACCAATGGAGACAATGCGATTGTTTGGCAATGACCCAAATGTACTATGAGTACAACAATCCGTTTTTGGATCCGGAATTGTTGTTTTTAGGACCCGGAGGTAATGGAAAATGCACTCCTTCTGAATTTCCAATTATTTATTACAGTGTAGCTCAGGCCTGGAAGGTTTTTGGAAAAAGCGAAACCATTTACCGATTGTTGGATTTAGCATTTATGGTAATGGCCTTAATAGCTTTGTTTTATTTATTTAAGTTATACATTCCAAACCAATGGCTGGCTATAGGTCTTACTGCTCTTGTATTTACTTCCCCCATTTTAGTTTTTTATGGGGTGAGCTTTCTTTCTGACCCTTCAGCATTGTTTATGGCTATAGTTGGTAGCAGCTTATTTTTTTACTACTTACATCACAGATCTTGGACTTACCTGTTAGCCTCGGCTTTGTTTTTTTCGATTGCCGGTTGGTTTAAAATCAGTGCCGCCGCCGCATATGCAGCCATAAGCCTATTGTTGTTTACCGATTTAATTCGACTTTCCAATTTTGGACTTTGGCCTAAGAATCAAGTTTTGAAAATGATGGCCATTTGGGCCATTCCGGTATTGGCCTGGTTGCCTTGGTATGGTTATGCCTATTACCGAGGATTAATAGTTACACAAGGTAAAATGGAGTTTTTTCTGATAGGTATTTTACCTATTTGGAAAATGGATAAGGATTGGATTTGGAGTACCATAGGCCTATGTATTTCGGATATAAAACCACAAGTGTTTCATAGATCGGTTTTATTATTGTTGGTATTTGGACAATTATTCACTTTCTTTTTCTACCGGTATAGCAATAAACTTCTGTTTTGGTTATCCAATGTTTTTGTGCTTTTGTTTGTGGTTTATGTGTTATTGTTTTTCCAGGTATTTAATGTTCATGACTACTATTTTGTGAATATGATGGTAGTTCCAATATTTTTATTGTTGAATATTTCAGTGACTCTTTATCATGCTATTCAAACTGTTGAAGTAAAACGATTTGCCTTGGTTCTGTTTAGTATTTTATTAGTTTTTAATGTATACTATTGCTCTGCAAAGATGTCGGCACGGGTTCGTTCGCCAAAGGGTAAAACCCTTTATTCGTATGCATTAACCCCACGAGAAAAGGCTTTTTGGGATTGGTTTCACTGGGATCAGGAGCAGCACATGGGTAAGTTGAAAACCTTAAAGGATAAATTACCCGGATTGGGTATTCCAAAAGAAGAGCCGGTGGTAGTAATGGGCGATATTAGCATTAACGTATCGTTGTACCTACTGGAAAAGCGAGGGTTTACCGATTTTATGATAGGGGAGAGGAGAAATAATATTGATGTAACTAAATTTAAACACATCATTTTTTTATATGATCAGGCCAAAGAAAATGATGTTATAAAGCCTTACATTGGAGAAGAAATATACCGGGATGGCGAGCTAAGTATTTGTAAAACCAAACCTGCAGAATAGCCATAGAAAGCACAACCTTCATTTGACCTTTTTGGTACGAGATAGCGTCGGGTAGGGATAGTAGTGGAAAGCCCACAGCCGACCGTGGCGTTAGCACGGGCGGCGAGGACTTGGAACGGATAGCCCGACCATTCGCGTGCAGAAAATTTGTATTTGCAGACCCGGTTTTTGCGAATGGGACCCGCCAAATGAAAACACTGAAACTCGATCGTTTTCAAAGTTAGAAATAGAAGAGTCGGATGTTAATTGCCCAAGTTTTTAGTTGAAAAACTATGTCGTTCGTCCAAATTTTGGTGTTTTACTAAAACCTTTTTCTGTTTTTCGCCTATAAATGCCCTGTTTAATTCCATTGGATTGAACATTTTGAACTTTTTGACTATTTTGACATGAAAAGAGCTTTACTAACCACCCTGACCTTGATTGTTGTGTTGTTGCTGACTAACCAACGATCGTTTTCCCAGTGTACCACGGGATGTACGGTAACAATCTCCACAAACACCACTTCCTACAGTGTCCCGAGCGGGGCAACAGTATGTATTGCTTCGGGTGTTACGGTTGGAACTTTGAGCAATGTAACCTCCGGTAAAACGGTCATAAACTGTGGTACTGTGAATAGCTTTTCCATTGGTGGTGGTATCATCCAGAACTATGGAACCATGAAAACGACTGCCGGTTTGAATAGCGGTACCTTAAACAACAACGCGGGAGGCACTATCAATATCACCGCTAATTTAGCGTTTGGATCGGGTTTGGTTTTTACCAACTCTGGTACTTTTTCAGCCAGTGGTAATATCACCTTAAACTCCTCATCTACCTTTAATGCGGGTGGAACGGTAAGTATTGGAGGGAACTTAGTGGTTAAAGGGACCATGGTGGTTAACACCTCCATTTCGAATATCAGTGGTTCGATAACTGTTAACTCAGGAGGTATTATCAGAGGAGGTACAAATTCATGTAATCGAATTTGTGCTACCGGCAATATCAGCAATTCCGGTACAATTGGTGGAGGGTCATATGCATTGGTGGTTTGTAAAGCATTGAATTCAGGCAGTGTTACTTCTCCGGCGGTTGTTTCAACTGCTACAGGTGAGCCTACCAACTCACCTACATCATTGAGTTTATCGTTAAGTTCCTCTTCATCAAATGGAACCTTTACTGCAGCGGCAGCGGGTTCGGCAGCGGCAACCGGTTATCTGGTATTAAGACGAATTGGTTCGGCAGTAACCGATGTACCGGTTGATGGAACCACCTATTCCGTTGGAAATACCATCGGTAGCAGCACTGTAGTTAGTGTAAATAATACCGCTACTACCACCTTTTCAGATAATATTTCAACGTGCGGAACCTATTATTATGCAGTTTTCAGTCTTCGTGGTGCCGGAAACTGCCTTGATTATAAAACGAGTTCGCCTTTAACTGGTAGCATTTCTACCATTCCAACCGTTACTTCCACTACGCCCGGTTCCGGTTGTGGAACGGGTAGTGTTACTTTAGGTGCTACAGCATCCAATGGAACGTTAAGTTGGTATGCTGCTTCAACCGGAGGATCTTCCTTGGGAACCGGTACAAGTTTTTCAACCCCATCCATTTCTTCCACTACCACTTATTATGTGGATGCAACCAATGCGGGTTGTACTTCTGCCTCCAGAACAGCAGTAACGGCAACAATAAATCCTTCAGCTACCATTTCTAGTTCATCCGGGGCAAGCCGTTGTGGAACAGGTACCTTGACTTTAACAGCAACAGCTTCCAATGGAACAGCTACCTTAAACTGGTATGCTGCCTCATCCGGTGGCTCTTCATTAGGTACAGGCACATCCTATACAACTCCTTCTATTTCTTCAACTACTACGTATTATGTTTCTGCAACGCTAGGTAGTTGCACCAGTGCAAGAACTGCAGTTGTGGCTACGGTGAATGCAATACCTACCATTTCTACTGCAACTTCGGCAAGTCGTTGTGATGCCGGAACAGTCTCCCTTTCAGCAGCCGCATCCAACGGAACAGCAACAATTAATTGGTATGCAGCTTCGAGCGGGGGATCCAGTTTTGCTACCGGAACAACCTATACAACACCTTCCTTGTCCACCACAACTACCTATTATTTAGATGCCACTTTAAATGGTTGTACAACAGCTTCCAGAACAGCTATTACAGCTACTATCAACGCCACCCCTAGCATTTCAACTTCTACAGGTGGCTCGCGTTGTGGAACCGGAACTGTTACACTTTCTGCCACAGCATCCAATGGATCGGCTACATTAAACTGGTACGCTGCTTCTTCCGGTGGTTCTTCTTTAGGGACCGGAACTTCTTTTACAACTCCATCCATTTCAACTACCACAACGTATTATGTAATTCCAACATTAAACAGTTGTACCCCAGCCTCCAGAACCGCAGTGGTGGCAACAGTAAATTCCATACCAACCATTTCATCTACTACCGGTGCAGCAAGGTGCGGCGCGGGAACGGTAAGTTTAGCTGCAGCCGCATCTAATGGAACAGCAACCATAAATTGGTATGCCGCTTCTTCCGGTGGTTCAAGTTTAGGAGCAGGAACATCTTTTACTACACCTTCTATTTCATCTACCACCCTGTATTATGTAGATGCCACATTAAATGGATGTACCACCGCTTCAAGAAGTTCGGTTACCGCAACCATAGATGCCTCTCCAACTGTTTCCAATGCCGGAAGTAGCATCAGCCAATGTAATACTTCAGCCTTTGTAATGGCAGCGAATGTGCCTTCTGTTGGTACAGGAGCCTGGTCGGTAGTTAGCGGTTCCCCAACAATTTCGAATTCGGCTTCTGCAACTTCAGCAGTAACCTTGGCGGCAGGAAATACGGCAACCTTACGTTGGACTATCTCCAATGGAAGTTGTCCGGCATCAGCCAGCACGGTAACCATTACCAATAGTTCATTGGGTACAACTGCAACGGCCGGTACAACAACCGCTCAATGTAACAATGGCCTTTTTACTGCAACAGGAAATATTCCTTTGGTTGGAGTTGGTTCTTGGAGCTTGGTAAGTGGTTCCGCAACCATTGCTTTGCCGGCAGTGAATATTACAACGGTTTCGGGTGTTCCGGTTGGAACAGCTGCCGTTGTTCGTTGGACCATTACCAATGGAGCTTGTTCTACCGGAGCAAACGTGACTTTTACCAACGATGCTTCTCCTACCACTTCGGCCGCCGGGTCAAATATAACCCAATGTAATACCTCCACCTTTGTAATGGCTGCCAATACTCCGGTAGTTGGTACAGGGTTGTGGTCAGTTGCAAGCGGTACTGCAACTATTGCAACACCATCTTCACCAACTTCGAATATAACTGTAGCCGCAGGAGCAACAGCTACCTTACGTTGGACCATTTCCAACGGATCTTGTGCTTCGTCTCAAAGCACTGTGGTTTTAACCAATAGTGCAGTTCCTACAACTTCCAATGCAGGAACAGATCTAAACAACTGTAACAACGGTAGCTTTACCTTAGCCGGTAATTCTCCTTCAGTTGGTACAGGTGCATGGAGTGTGGTAAGTGGTACAGCAACCATTACCACCCCAAGTTCAAGAACTTCAGGAGTTACGGGCGTGCCTGTAGGTAGTTCTGCAACCTTGGCCTGGACTATTACCAATGGAGCTTGTACTTCAACAGATAATGTAGTATTGACAAATTTTGCAACTCCGACTACTTCCAATGCAGGTGCAGCCATATACAATTGTAACAATACCGTATTTACCATGGCGGCTAATACTCCAACAGTGGGTACCGGCTCCTGGAGTGTAGTTAGTGGTTCTGCTACCATAGCAACACCAAGTTCACCAACATCTTCAGTAACTTTAACTTCAGGAACAACCGCCACATTAAGATGGACTATTAGCAATGGCCCTTGTACTGCAAGTACTTCCAATGTTGTAATTACCAATGTTATTATTTCATCCAGTATTTCCGGTACTAATATTTCTTGTCCGGGTGGAAGCAATGGAACAATTACTCTTTCTTCTGTTGCCAATGGTTTAGCGCCATACACGTACTTATGGAGCAATGGATCAACTTCTCAAAATCAGTCTGGTATAGTAGCAGGTGCTTATACCGTAACTATCACCGATAGCAGAGGTTGTACCGGTACCAATAATATTACTCTAACTCAACCGAACGTTATTGCAGGTTCGGCAACAGTTACCAATGCTACTTGCGGTTGGTGTTCTGATGGTTCTGCTACAGTATCTGCTTCTGGCGGAACAGGTCCCTATACCTATTTGTGGGACAATGGCTCCACCTCTACTTCCCGCTCAGGAATGGCGGTAGGAACTTATCCGGTTACTATAACCGATAGCAGAGGTTGTACCAACACCTATAATGTTGTGGTACGTGGTCCAATTGCAGCATCTATTACCAGTGGTAGCTCTTGTTCTGCCAATGCTGGTACAGCCACCGCAACAGGTGTGGGTGGTTTCCCTCCTTATACCTATTCCTGGAGCACCGGTTCAACATCTCAAACTATTTCCAACCTTGCTGCTGGCACTTACACGGTTACTGTTAGAGATGCCACCAACGCTACTGCTACCCAATCAGTTACTATTACCAATACAGTTGTTAACCTAAGCGTTAGCCCTTCCACTTCCACTATCTGTTTGGGTGGTTCGGTAAATATTACAGCTTCCGGATCTAGCTTCTATTCTTGGTCACCTTCTACCGGATTGAGCAATGCCAGCATATCAAATCCGGTTGCTACACCAACTGTTTCAACCACCTATACCTTAACCGGTAGCACTACAACTGCCAACTTGGTTACCAATGGTGATTTTTCTTCCGGAAATACCGGTTTTACAAGCGACTACATTTACGTGAGCCCTGCAGCAAATGCGGCAAGTTCAGGCGGAAACACCGGATTGTGGCCTGAAGGTGATTATGCCATTACCAACAATGCTGTGACTTACCACCCGCATTTTTCCGGTACCGGTCACGGTGGAAGCGGAAACTGTATGGTTATTAATGGTGCTCCTGCTTCAGGGGCAGAAATTTGGAGACAAAACATTTCGGTTACTCCCAACACCGATTACACCTTTTCAACCTGGATTTCTAGCGTGGTAGCTAGCAGCCCGGCCCAACTGCGCTTTGGAATTAATAATGTGGTTCAAGGTGCTGTTATTACCAGCCCCAACACCACCGGTTCCTGGGTTCAATTCAGTACAACCTGGAACTCCGGTTCTAATACCTCGGCTGAAATTGCCATTGTAAACAACAATACAGTATTAAGCGGTAACGACTTTGCATTAGATGATATCATGTTTACTACCCAATGTTCGGCATCCGGAACAGTTGCTATTACAGTAAATAATCCTCCAGCTATAACAACCCATCCAAATGATGCTGCTGCCTGTGCCGGTGATTCAAAAACCTTTACTGTAGCTGCTACCGGTTTTGGTCCGCTTAGCTACCAATGGCAAGTGAGCACCAATGGTGGAGGTTCTTATTCCAATATTTCAAATGGTGGAAACTACTCCAATGCCACAACAGCTAGTTTAACCGTTTCCGGTATTACTACTGCCCTTAATTCATACAAATATCGTTGTGTAGTTACCGGAGGTTGCTCCCCAACAGCAACTTCCAATGCGGCAACTTTAACCGTAACCGCTATTCCAACCATTACATCGGTTACCAACGGACAAGTTTGTTTTAGTGGAACTGTTTCTCTTGCTGCCGTTGCATCCAATGGTTCTGCTACCATTAATTGGTATGCTGCCTCCACCGGAGGTTCAAGTTTAGGAACTGGTTCTTCGTTTACCACACCATCTATTTCTTCAACTACCAACTACTATGTAGATGCAACTTTGAATGGTTGTACAACCGCTTCACGCACCTTGGTGGTTGCAACCGTTATTGCAATGCCTAGCTTTACTTCCACTACTCCGGCCAGCCGTTGCGGTTCCGGTTCAGTGGTTTTAGGTGCAGCAGCAACAGCCGGAACCATTAATTGGTATGCTGCGTCGGCAGGCGGTTCAAGCCTTATCGCCGGAACTTCCTACACCACCCCTAGCTTGTCGTCTACTACAACCTATTATGTCGATGCAACCACCAGCGGTTGTACTTCCTCTCCAAGGGTTTCTGTAGTGGCTACTATCAATACCATTCCAACTATTACCGGTACTACTCCGGCCTCAGCTTGCGGTACCTCCTCGGTTGCGCTTGCTGCTACTGCCTCAGGTGGAACCATCAACTGGTATTCAGCATCTACCGGAGGTTCAAGCCTTGGATCAGGGGCCACTTTTAATACCCCATCGCTTGCTACCACCACCACGTATTATGTGGATGCAACCCTCGGAAGCTGTACCTCTACTTCAAGAACAGCAGTTACTGCTACTATTAATCCTATTCCTAGCATTTCAAGTGCAACTTCAGCATCTCGTTGTGGAAACGGAACAGTGAATCTAACCGCCGCAGCTTCAACCGGAACTATCAATTGGTATGCAGCTTCAAGCGGTGGATCTAGCTTAGGAACCGGAACTACCTACACTACACCTTCTTTGTCTACAACTACCACATACTATGTAGATGCAACTGCTAGCGGATGTACCACCGGTTCTCGCACCGCTGTGACGGCTACAGTCATTGCTGTGCCAACTATCACGGCCTCCACACCTGGCTCTAATTGTGGCCCCGGAACCGTTAGCTTGGGAGCAACAGCTTCTGTTGGAACGGTTCAATGGTTTGCCGCTGCCTCAGGCGGATCTGCATTGGCAAGTGGAAATAGTTATACCACTCCGCTAATCAGCACCAATACCACCTATTATGCCGGTGCCGATAACAGTGGTTGCACTACCGCTTCCCGAACAGCAGTCCTTGCAACCATTTACACTATTCCTACTGTGACCGCAACAACACCCGGTTCTAATTGTGGAACAGGTACCGTAAACTTGGGTGCTACTGCCTCCGCCGGAACGTTGAATTGGTACGCAGCCAGTTCAGGAGGAGCAAGCCTTGGCTCAGGTACCAGCTTCACCACTCCTTCCATTTCTTCTTCAACTACTTACTATGTTGATGCTACCGCAAATGGTTGTACCACTGGTTCCCGCAGTTCGGTTTTGGCTACTATCAATGCCATTCCAAGCATTACTTCCACTACCGCCGGAAGCCGTTGTGGATCGGGTACGGTAAGCCTTTCCGCAGCTTCCTCTGCCGGAACCATCAGTTGGTTTGCCGCTTCTACCGGAGGCTCCGCTCTTGGAACAGGTACTTCTTTTACCACGCCTTCCTTGTCTTCTACCACCACCTATTATGTTTCTGCAACTGCCAATGGTTGTACAACAGCTAGTCGTTCCAGCGTAACAGCTACCATCAATACGGCTTTGGGAATCGTAACTCAACCTACCGCTCCTTCATTATGCCTTGGAAACAACGCAACCATAGCCGTAGTGGCAGTAGGTTTATTGCCTAGTTACCAATGGCAAGTAAGCACTAATGGTGGTAGCACCTTCTCCGATATTCCAAACGGTGGTGTTTATTCCTTGGCTACAACTCCTGCTTTACTTATTACCGGTGCAACAACTGCTATGAACAATTACCAATACCGTTGCGTTGTAACTAGCGCCGGTTGCGGAACAGGTGCCACAACCAACGCCGTAACCATGACAGTTCAAAATCCTTCCCTTGGTTTAACCGGTTATTCACCACAAGCAGGTGATTACTTCTGGACCGGTCTTTCTTCTATTGGTTGGGATTTGCCCGGCAACTGGTTGTCATTCGATGGGGTTAACTGGTTGTTGCCAAGCATCTTACCGGCTACCACCAACAACGTGGTTATCAGAACCGGTGGGGTAGGAAATGCCTGCATATCCGGTAGCAATCAACCAACAATCTATGCCACTTCTTTCGCTAAAAAATTATTTATCGAAGCAGGTGCAACACTTACCGTTTCTGGTAGCAACGTGTTGAAAGTGTCAAACGACTGGACCAACAACGGAACCTTCGTTCCAAGTACCGGTACAGTGGAGTTTAATGGCACCGGAAATCAAACCGTAATCACCGGTGGAGTAGGGGTTGGAAAACAATTTTACAATGTTTCAATTAAAACACCAAACGACCGCAGATTGATCGTTCCTTCCGGCCAGGAAATGAAAGTGTTGGGTAGCGTAACCGTTCAACCCTAAAAACCTGTCGATTGTCGGAATTTTTGCAACTTTAATTATTAACCTTAGTTATAAGCCATATGAGAAGAAGTTTACACATAGCCTTTCTCGGTTTGGGTTTGTTCATCCAAAATGCCCAATCTCAAACGGTAGTTATCGAAGGCACTATCCATGTGGATAAGGATTGGACTGAATCGTCCTCTGCAGTTGTTAGGGCAGAAGATGGATCTACAGGTGTAGCATCCAGAGTTATTTTCGAAAGCACCAGCGCTTCAAATGTTACCATGAACAGTGGTTCCTATTTCTATAACCTGGAAGTAAACAAAACCGCAGGATCTAGTCCCAACAATTACCTAACCCATTTATCTGATATCACTGTTAATAATAACCTGGTTCTTACAGCAGGTATTCTTAACCTAAATAGCAAAAGCATGGTGCTGGAAAATTCCGCAGCTTCTGCTATCACCTTTGCTGCCGGAACCGGAATTTTAGCCGAAACCGGACCTGCAACGGTAGCTCCCGGTGGTGGAACCCCAAGCTCCGGATATGGATACGTTAAATGGAAAACCAAAAGCGCTACCGGCAATTACATTGTGCCTTTTATCAAATCAGCCGGTAACGATGTTCGCCTTCGCTACCAAATTACCAATGCCGGCGACGCTTCCGGACAAATTAACTTCAGCACTTACGGTACTCCTTCCAATAACAGACCTTGGGCTGCCGGTGTAACTCAACTGAATGCAGGTGCTACCGATGGATCTTCTTCAGTTGCCAACCGTTACTACATCATCGAACAAGGAACTTACGGTACCAAACCCAAAGGTTACCTTACCTTTAAATACCTTACCGCTGAACTTGACCCAACTATTAATGAAAGTCGCCTGGCTGCCCAACGGTTTAATACAGCCTCGCATGCCTGGGGCGATTGGTTGTATAGCCACACCGCCGATGTGTCCCAAAAAACAGTGACTATCTTTGTTTCTAACCCTCTCGACTACTATGACTCATGGGTGTTGGCCGATAATGGAAACCCTCTTCCAATTGAGTTAATCGAGTTCGAAGCCAGAGCAAATGGCGACCACGTTGACTTGTCCTGGATTACTGCCTCCGAAATTAATTCCGATTACTTCCTGGTTGAAAAAACCCAAGATGGCGAAAACTTCAGCGAAGTAACTAAAGTGGATGCCGCTAATTTCTCCAACAATACGCTTAATTACTCAGCTATCGACCCCAATCCCTTCGAAGGGTTATCCTATTACCGCCTTAAAGAAGTGGATAACGATGGCCAATTCGAATACTCCGAACTCAGACCTGTTCAGTTCTCTAAAGGAGCTGTCGATCAAGGAATTGAAATATTCCCTAACCCTAACCAAGGCGATATGTTTAACCTCGAATTGAAAGGTTTCGAAAAAGAAAAACCGGTGTTGGTAGTGGTTCAGGATATTGCCGGTCGAACCTTCTACTCCAAAATTACCTATGTTGAAAGTGAGCACAGTATTAAGCTAATTAGCTCCGATGATAATTTGGCCAAAGGGGTTTACCTGGTTGTGGCAAGCACCGATAATAGGGTATATTCCAAAAAAATGATTGTAGATTAATTGCCTCATCGTATTTCTTCAAATTAGGGATGTTCGTATGAATATCCCTTTTTTTGTTTTTTGGCGGGTCCCATTCGCACCAATTTTGTTCTTCTGCCAAACCCTGGTAAGGCTCATGGTCGGGCTATTCGTTTCAAGTCCTCGCCAACCGGGCTATCGCCACGTTTGGCTGTGGGCTTTCCAATGCTATCCCTACCCGGGCTGCAACCCCGAACATTGGTGTTTTTTTCTTGGCTTTTTGCACATCACTTAGGCTTTTTTTTTGTTTGATATTTCAGTATTAAATGTCTTATATTTTGAAACTTTTTTCATAAACCCCTGTTACAATAGTCAGAACTGACAAGTTCTAGTAGTAATTTTTCATTGGGTTTGGGAGTCCTGGCGTGGTTGCCGGGACTTCTTTTTTTATACCTTGGGCAAGTCATGAAAAAACTGATTCTTTTGCCCGGAGCACTGGGTAGTTCCCACCAATTTGTTCAACTTACCCAAAGACTAACCCCTTTTTTTCAAATTCTTCAACCCAATTATCCCGGTCATGCAGGTTTGCCCATGTTGAACTCCGAACTTAGTGTCAACTCACTTACCGATTGGTTGCTTTCATTTTTAGAGCTAGAAGAGCAACCCGTGGCATTAATGGGTTATTCCTTGGGAGGGTATCTGGCTTTGAATGCAGCAGCTATTGAGCCATCTAAAATTCACGGAGTGTTAACCCTGGCAACTAAAATAGATTGGAATCCACAACAAGCACTCTCTGAAACTCAAACCCTTAATACAAATTTTCTTAGCCAAAAAGCTCCGGAATTTCTCCAACAACTTCAACAAGTTCATGGCTCTAACTCCCTTGAAAGTTTACTCCAATTAACCCAACAACTAATGCTCAACCTGGGTGAAAATCCGGTTCTAACTCCCGAAAGGCTTTCTGGCATAAGAGTTCCTGTTCGAATGGGTGTTGGAGATAAGGATAAAATGGTAGGAATTTTAGAGACTTTTTCCGCTGTAAAATCCATTCCAAATGCCCAGTTTTTCGTTTTGCCCAATACCAAACACCCGTTTGAATCTGTCAACCCCGCCCATCTGGAGTTTCAAATTCGTGATTTTTTTAAGTGATAAACTAGCCTGTTTACCTTTACCCGCCCATGATTTCTCGTTTTTCAAAATATATAAGCCAAAACCTCCTCTTTGGTCCCGACGATAACCTGCTAGTGGCATTTAGCGGTGGAGCAGATAGTGTTTGTTTGCTGCATTTATTGCTTAAAAGTGGATATAAAGTGAGCTTGGCTCATGCCAATTTCGGGTTGCGGGGCACCGAATCCCAATTGGACGAATCCTGGGTTATTCAAACTGCTCAACAATGGGATGTGCCACTTTTTACCAAACAGTTCAATACCCAATCCTTTGCCAAAAGAGAAAAAATTGGAATAGAAGAAGCCGCCCGAAACCTACGCTATGAATGGTTTTCTGAATTAATGCAACAACATGGGTTTAATTATCTCCTAACCGCTCACCATGCCGACGACCAAACCGAAACCTATTTGTTGAACCTTATTAAGGGAAGAGGCGTTTCCGGCCAAACGGGCATCCTTCCTAAACGCAATTACTTGGTTCGCCCGCTCTTGTTTGCTAAAAAGTCTGAAATTCTTGCATATTGTGAAAGCAACAGACTTACTTACCGAAACGATTCAAGCAATTTAGATGAAGCCTTCCAACGTAATTTCCTTCGATTAAAGGTTATTCCCTTGCTAAAAGAGTTAAACCCGGCATTGAATGAGGCTATTCAAAAAGAAATCGATTACCGAAGAAGAGCTGCATTGATTTATGAAAAACATTTACAAAGCCTGTCGGCAAATTATTCCGGTAAGGCTGGTCTTGAACTTTCCGCATTGAAAGAGGATCCGGATGGACTAATGGCTTTATTCCGCTACTTGGAAAACTATCAATTTACTTTTAATCAGGCCAAAGATTTGTGGTACGGGAAGGAAAATGGAAGAAAAATTGAAAACACCTCCTACGTGGCTTTGGTGCATCAGGGTAAGGTAGTGGTTGGGAATAGAACAGATGAAAAACCTCAAGAAGTATATTGGCTGGAAAATGGAGGAAAAATTGAACCTCTGGGTCTAAGCTGTGAGGAAGTCCCGGTGAGCGAAGAAACCATAAAAGAGCTTGGCGCCATCTTTTTGGATTGTCAAAAATTGCAATTCCCTTTAAAGCTCAGGCATTGGCAAAAAGGCGATTATTTTTTCCCTTCCGGAATGAAAGGCAAAAAGAAGCTTAGCGATTTCTTTATCGATCAAAAAATGAGCAAATTTGAAAAAGATAATACCTGGTTGCTTTGTTCCGGAGATGATATTGTATGGGTGGTAGGCAAACGTCTCGATGGCCGGTTTTTACCCAATTCAACTTCCAAACACCTTCTTGTACTGAAACTTGACCCAATTTCTTGATCTGTTCCATGCAAAAGTCTCTATTGGTTTATTGTCTCTTGTTGATTGCACTCCTCAACACTATTAAAAAGTGTTCAGCTCAAACCGATCTTAAAGCCTATATAAAACCCCATATCGGTACCAAAGGTTGGCTTTTCCATGGCCGCACCACGCCCTTCGTAGCTGTACCCTTTGGCAATACCCATTGGACCGCCTGCACCGCCATGGGACGCATCAGCAAGGTGCTATATCATTACAAACACAGACGAATTCTGGGCTTCCGTGCCACCCATAAGCCCGCCATGTGGATGGGCGATTATGGCTTTATGCAAGTTATGCCGGATTTTGAAAATAAGATGCCAGGTAACCTGATTGCTTCGGCCCGATTTTCCCACCATAACGAAGTGTTACAGCCCCATTACTATGCCGTTACTACCCACCATACCCATAACCAAAAGGTTTTTACCGAAATGTCCTCCACGGCAACTTGCGGTTTTTTGCGGTTTCACTTTTCCGGAAAGGAAAATCCAACCCTCAACTTTCGCATGAGTAACCCGGGAAACGGACTAGGTTGGGTGAAAATCGACACCATGAAGCAGATAATCTTTGGGTATAACACCGACCGCGAATCGGCCCATTTAGGACCGCCCTTGCCTAATTTTAAAGGCTATTTCTTCATTCGTTATTCTCAGAAGGCTTTAGCATTCGCTTATTGGAACCAACTAGGCGATCTTCCAGGTTCAATTGAATGTTCAGGTGATGAATGTGGGGTAAAACTCGTTTTTCCCTTGGATGCCAAACTGGTGGAAATTAAAGTTGGAACGTCATTTATCAGCCTCGAACAGGCCGAAGCAAACCTGAATGCCGAAATTGTTAGCGCAGATTTCGAAGAGGTAAAAACACGAAGTGCATGCCTTTGGGATCAGCATTTAAGTTCCCTTCAAATCCAAACCAATTCAAAAAAGGAAAAAGAGATTTTTTATACGGCTATGTACCACAGTCTGCTTTTTCCCCGCAAATTTTCGGAGCAAGGACGTTACTACAGCGCTTTCGATGATAAAGTTCATCAGGGCGAAAGTTATAACGACTACTCTTTGTGGGATACCTACCGGGCTTTGCATCCTCTCCTTTTGTTCATTGCACCCCAACATGTTTCTGGTATGTGCAACGCTCTCATTCAGATGTACCGCGAAGGTGGTTACATGCCTAAATGGCCCAATCCAACCTACACCAATATTATGATTGGCACCCATGCCGATGCGGTTTTGGCTGATGCACTCGTAAAAGGAGTGAAAGGCATTGATGTAAAGGGTGCTTATGATGCTTGTATGAAGAATGCCTTTGTTCCACCTGCCGGCGATAGCGTCAAATGGTGGGGCGACCGGGAATTGTGGCCGGGTTATGAAGCCCGCTCTGGTTTATATTGGTACAAAAAGTTAGGCTATGTGCCGGTTGATAAAACTGCCGAAGCCGCGGCCAACACCCTCGAAGGTGCCTTTGATGATTTTTGCGAAGCACAGGTTGCCGGAATAGCCGGTCATGACAGTATAAAACAGGTTTTGGAAGCCCGAAGCAAGAATTACCGCAACCTGTTCAATTCCCAAACAGGGTTTATGAGTCCGCGCAATGCCGATGGCTCCTGGGCAGCAACAAAACGGTCCGGTTTTACCGAAGGTGGTCCCTGGACTTACCGCTTTGCCGTGCAACACGATGTTCCCGGACTAATCGAACTCATGGGTGGCAAGGAGATTTTTGTGAGAGAGTTGCGTAAGAATTTTATCCCACTTCG
>JAIBAJ010000011.1 GCA_019695265.1 Bacteroidia bacterium
TTAATGCAATAAGAAACAAAATTGTCCTTAGGATATTTGCATGTGTAAGAAATGAAAAAAAGTACGAAAAAAATTTTCAGTACAATGTAAATTGAACATAGAAATCCGAAAGCGTGACCCGAACGCCTTAGCAGGTTTTTGGGTTTTGCAAATAGTAGGGTAGGCGGAGGGGGCCCGCATACAAGGTATTTAAATCAATAATAATTTAGTAAGGATGACCTTTTTAGCAGTCTCTGGTTAATGGTATCTAAACACGATTCTCCTGGCCGAATCAACCCTTCTTTTTAAGGAAATTGAATTTTCTTTATTTCCGGGTCCTGCAAGATAAATTCCGGTAAATTTCCATCATCCCGAATGGCCAATGGAAACTGGAGCCGCTTGGCCTTAATAACCTGCATGGAATCGGGAATGAAGTCGTATCCAATGTGTTGGGTGTAAAACATCAGCGGAATTTGTCCAAAAATGGTTACATCGGCATTAAATACCACATGGGTTTGTTTGGGTAATTGGGTTTCAACCAGGTTAATGAATTGTCGCTGAGCTAATTTCGGAAAGCGTTCGTCCTTTAAATCTGCCCAAACCATGCTGTGGTTGCTTTTTATTTTATGAAAGTCTAACAGTCCATAACTACCCGCCAGCAGCACTATTCCGACAAAAAGCTTTACCATCCAACCCGTCTTTACTAAACCAGTTAGCCAACTCTCTATGCCTTCAATCAATGTTCCTAATGACAAAAAAACAAAGGGTGAAACAATTAAACAAAAGGATACCATTTTGGTGGTGGCCAGGGTGTAAAAACCGTAAACAAGGAAGATGGAACCTGCTACCATAAGGCGGTAATTGAGCCCTATCCGCTTCAATAAATAAACCAAAGAAAAGAGTAGGAGGTAGGGAACTAAATCTCCAGCTGCATACAGGTATTTTAAGGCTTTCCAATGAAACCAAACATCGCCACCGTGGTTTTCTACAGCTTCAAAAAAGTGTCGGGTGTTTAAACCATATTCATACCAGGCTTCTGTGGTATAATTCTGAATAATATACCATTGCCAGGGAAGGAAAATGCAGCAACAGATTAGAAAGGAAAGAAGGAGAGGGGAGTAAGGTCTAAGTTGAAATGGATGCTCCCTGTTTTTCCAAACTAAAACCATGAACCACATTGGAAAAACCAACCAGCCCACCAGCCACTTCACTAAAACAGCCATGCCTGAAAATACTCCTATCGCAACTATCCAACGTCGATGGCAAAAATCCATGTATTCAAACCAGGACCAAAAACTGGCACCTACATAAAATAGAAAGCAGCTGTCATTGTGGTCGGTTGCAAATTTTCCAACCACTAGTTCCAACGGAAAATAGGCAAAGGTGAAAAGGATGGCTGCGTAAAATCCCGCCCGACTATTCACTGCAATTTTTCCTATTCGAAAAACCATTAAAGTCAGCAAACCATGCATAATAATGTCGGGTAATCTTACCGACCATTCGTTTGCCCCAAACCAATAAATACTTAAGGCTATTTGCCACAAAAACATGGGCTGTTTATGTAACCAAACATGGTTTCCCGACCAAATTCGGTAATCATAACCTAAAACAGGATGCTCATACAAGGTTGGTTTTAATGGATGTTTAATTAAGTTCTTGGCAACCAAGGCATGAAATTGCTCATCCCATAAGTTTAAAAATGGATCTAATCCGGCCATAAAAGAAGCAATTGCGATGGAGGCTAGAAATAAAATGGCAATTCCTCCCAATTCCTTGCCTCGTTGAAATTGAACCATGGAGAGCACTAGCAATAACCCGGATAAAAGAAGCAGAAAATCATTGGTTAATCCGGTAAACATGGTTTGGTACTTATCACAAAGAAAGGCAATTCAGGTTTACAGCCCTTTATTTAGTTCGTTCTGAGCTGTTTTTATTTAAAGCCTGGCCCGGATTCATTTGTTTTTTCAACCAAATTTTGATTATCCTATCCTTATCTGAAATGGTTGGTATTTATACTAATCGCCTCAGAAATAAACAACTAAGCCGGATATTTCCATATTCGAATTGATATTAGTCAGCATGAAACTGAACCTTCCTTTATTTTCTCTGCTTGTTCCGTAATCCCTTCTTAACTATGGAAAATGACTCTATTAACATTCCTGTTTAAAACTCCCGGTTTGCCCTTGTCTTTGCACCATGTTCGTCTGCTATTTTTGCCGAAATGACCAAGTATATCCTCCGACAAATCTTGTATTCCCTCTCCATACTTTGGGGGATTGCTACCTTGGTTTTTGTTTTATTCAACTTGCTTCCGGGTGATCCTTCCCGACTGATGTTAGGTCAACGAAGCGATGTTGAAACTGCCAATAATATTCGAAAAGAACTGGGATTCGATCTTCCATTATCCCGCCAATACCTGCTGTTTTTGAACGATCTTTCCCCAATTGCGGCCTTATCGACTAACCCTGAATCCCATGCTTTTTCCGATACTTCCAAATATGGACGACCTATAAGATTACTTGGAATAGGGTCCGATAAGTTTCTGTGCATCAAGAAGATATACCTCCGTCGTTCTTACCAGTCCAAAAAGGATGTTTCCGATATATTGCTCGAAACCTTTCCCGGGACTGCCGTACTTGCCATTTCCGCCACCCTCTTGGCTATTTTTATAGGGATTATCTTGGGAGTGGTTTGTGCCCTCAAGCAGGATTCCCTTCTCGATCGATCACTTCTCATGCTTAGCGTAACCGGTATTTCCATGCCTTCGTTCGTTGCTGCCTTGCTCATTCTTTGGGTTTTTGCCTTTCTATTGGGCGATTTTACCGGACTTCCCATTAGCGGTAGCTTGTACGAAATCGATGAGTTTACCGGAGAGCATCTGGTTTTGAAAAATTTAATTCTGCCATCTATAACGCTAGGTATCAGGCCTTTAGCTATTGTGGTTCAACTTACCCGAAATGCTATGCTCGACGTCCTCGGAATGGATTATGTTAGAACTGCTCGAGCCAAAGGACTTTCACCAGCCATAGTTTTGTTTAAGCATGTGATTACCAACTCGTTAAATCCGGTTATTACTGCCATTTCAGGATGGTTGGCATCGCTCATGGCCGGAGCTGTTTTTGTTGAAATGGTTTTTGGTTGGAAAGGATTGGGATTCACCATGTTACAAGCCTTAAATAATTATGATTTACCGGTTGTTATTGGTGCTGTTTTATTGGTATCGGTGGTTTTCGTTTTTATCAACATCCTGGTCGATATTTCTTATGCCATCCTGGATCCCCGCATCAGACTAGGGTAGGACAGTTTAATTTTTTGTAGGCGGGCCCCTTTTTGCTTCCAACCTGATTCCAATATTCAAAATGACCTGCACGGGCAAAAAGGTCACGCTATCGGCTGTAGTCCTCGTCCACCTAGGCTATCGCCGTAGGTGTCCTGTGGGCTACTTGCCTCTATCGTTGCCCGAGGGCTTCGACCTTACCTTTGTGCAATTGGATTAAGTTCCTGGGTTATTCGATAGGTCCATTAAACCCAATTTAATCATTAGGAGGATTGAAAATCTGAACTACTTGATTTAATTGAGGTTACACCTCCCGTAGCCTTTCGGGAAGAGTTTGTGCATTTCTAATGCGCAACCTGGTTTAAATTGTTCTAATACCCGAACGAATGTTCATTACTAAGCTGCAATTGTGTTTTGGGTAATTGGCAACTTCCGAGATATAAATGTTTAATCCATACAACTCTAATAACAACAAGTATCCTTGGCTCAAAATTTATTTGTATGGTAAGTTAAGGGTAAGTTGCTATTTAGGATTTTGAGCTGATTAGTCTGTTCTCACTTCCAGGTATTTCATCCTTACTTTTCCACCTCCGTTTTGTTTATAAATTCCTGGTCCTTTCTCTTGGTGCAAAAGGATTTTCGGTATAATTTTACCCCATGGCAGAAGAAGAAGTAGTTAAATACGACGAAGACAATATACGAACCCTCGATTGGAAAGAACATATTCGCCTTCGGGCCGGTATGTACATCGGTAAATTGGGCGATGGCTCCAGCACCGACGATGGTATTTACATTCTCATTAAAGAGGTAATCGATAATGCCATCGATGAATTTGTAATGGGAAATGGTCGTACCGTTGAAATTACAGTGAAAGATAAACGGGTTAAGGTAAGAGACTATGGTCGGGGTATACCGCTTGGTAAAGTTATTGATTGTGTTAGCCGTATCAATACTGGCGGTAAATACGATAGCTTGGCGTTTAAAAAGTCTGTAGGTTTGAATGGGGTAGGTACCAAGGCTGTCAATGCGCTAAGCACCTATTTTAGGGTTCAAAGTATCCGCGATGAAAAAACCAAAGTAGCTGAATTTAACCAAGGCAATATTGTATTGGATGCACCCATCGAGGATTGCAACTTGCGTAAAGGAACCATAGTGACCTTCGAACCGGATGATACCATTTTTCATAATTTTCATTTTATTCACCAGTACATTGAAAAAATGTGCTGGAACTATTGCTACCTCAACCCAGGCCTAACCATTTACCTAAATGGAGATAAAATTTATTCTGAAAATGGACTGAAGGATCTGCTTCAAAACAATATCAGTGAAGAAATTCTTTATCCTATCATTCACTTGCGAGGCAATGATATCGAAGTGGCCCTTACCCATGGTAATAGCTATGGGGAAGAATATTACAGCTTTGTTAATGGTCAATTTACCACTCAAGGCGGTACCCACCAGTCTGCATTCCGCGAAGAAATAGCCAAAGTGATTCGGAATTTCTATAAAAAGGATTTTGAAACTACCGATATCCGCACCAGTATTATCGCTGCTGTAAGCGTGAAGGTAATGGAGCCTGTTTTTGAGAGTCAGACCAAGACTAAATTGGGTTCAGCCGTTATTGCGCCGGATGGTCCTTCCTTGAAGTCATTTATTGGAGATTTTCTAGCCAAGGAACTTGATAATTACCTGCATAAAAATCCGGAAACTGCCGATGCGTTGCTTCGGAAAATTTTGCAAAGCGAAAGGGAAAGGAAAGACATGGCAGGTATAAAAAAATTGGCCAAAGAGCGAGCAAGAAAAGCCAGTTTGCACAACCGAAAATTGCGCGATTGCCGATTGCATTTTAATTCCACCGACGAACGAAGACTTGAAACTACCTTGTTTATTACCGAGGGAGATAGTGCAAGTGGTTCTATTACCAAAAGCCGGGATGTAAATACACAGGCCGTATTTAGCTTAAAGGGTAAACCTTTGAATTGCTATGGAATGACTAAAAAAGTGGTTTATGAAAACGAAGAGTTCAATCTATTGCAAGCCGCTCTGAACATTGAAGAATCACTCGATGATTTGCGCTACAACAATATTGTAATTGCTACCGATGCTGATAACGATGGTATGCATATTCGTTTGTTGATGATAACCTTCTTTTTGCAATTTTTCCCTGACTTGGTAAAAAATGGTCACCTGTATATTCTTCAAACGCCCTTGTTTAGGGTTAGAAACAAGAAAGAGACCCGGTATTGCTACTCGGAAGAGGAAAGAATTTCTGCTATTGAAGCCTTGGGTCCTCGTCCGGAAATTACCCGATTTAAAGGACTTGGAGAAATATCCCCGGATGAGTTCAAACATTTTATTGGAAAGGATATTCGGCTAGATCCGGTTATTATTGGTAAAGACGCCCATATTAGCCAATTGCTTTTATACTATATGGGTGGAAATACTCCGGATAGGCAAATGTTCATAATTGACAATTTGAGGGTAGAGGCTGATTTGGTTGAAAATTAGTACATTTGAAGCCGTATGACCAAACATCTTTGTGTTTTATTCCTTTTTCTGTTGATTGGCGGAATACTTCATTCCTGCAAAAAAACGGAATACACTTACCAGATAGAGAATGAAAATCTGTATCCTGACAATGCTGGAAAGGTTAAGTTAAAATCCGATGAACAATATGTTTCCATCCTCTATGCGAATTTGTTTCAGGAGGCATTAGGTGCCAACGAATTGGTTAGGGTGGTTCGTTGCATAAAAGCCAATGGCGATAAAGATTTGATTCATGAAGTATTGGTTTCCAATTTTATGAATCGTCCGGATGTTCAATTGCCAACTTCGGAAATAATGCGGGCAAATCCGGATTCGTTTATAGTAGAAACATACAAACGTTTTTTGGTTCGCTTCCCAACAGAGGCTGAAAAAACATGGTTTAGAAATTACATCAATACTCACCCAACTGTTACCCCAGAAATCGTTTATTCATCCTTTGCAATTAGTAACGAATATCAATTTTATTAGGCTATGCAACGTCGATCATTTATAAAAAAGGCAGCTACTGCAACAGCAGGTGCCTTTGCATTGCCTTATATTTTGCCTAGTGGTAGGTTGTTCGCAGCCTCGGGTGTTCCATTAGCTGAGCATGTTATTTTGATCATGTTTGCCGGAGGGGTTCGTCAACAAGAAAGTGTTTTACAACGTTATCTGGAAGATAGTCAGGGAATGCCAATTCCCGGTAATATCATGTACAATCTGTTTAATGGATCTGCACCTACTGCTAAAATTGTTTATGGTACAGATGGATTGCTTGCAGGTGATACCCCAATACCTTCCATTTTAAACCAAACATTGCAAAGTCAGGGAACCTTATTTTCTGAACTTCGAACCGGAACTACCGGACATTACAATGGGTTGAATGCCTTGGTTCAAGGAAATACCTTGTATACCCAAGGATTGAAGCAAAAGCCTATTCATCCAACCATTTTTGAATATGCCCGCCGACACGGTGGTTTTGCAGCTTCCAAAGTTTGGTTCGTTGGAAATGGAATCGGAAATTCAACCCCTTTATTGAATTATAGTACCCATCCGGATTATGGCCCAGCTTATGGAGCAAATTTTTTGGCACCAACCATAGTTTTTGGAAATGAAGGAGAAACCTATATGTCTCATAGTAAAGTCTATCATCCGGAGGAAGAGTTAGGTCCCATGTATGAAATGAAGTATTTTTTGGATAATAATTTCAAAAATGCTGCCGGTACCTTGGAGGGAATTCACAATACAGAGGAAGAAAAGCAAAGTATAAAAGAGTTTTTTAAAGAAATGTACCAAAAGTCATTGGATGGTACCGTAGCCTTTCCTCCGGTGAATGATAATGGAGATTTAAAAACCATTGGTTATGCCTGTGAATTAGCAAAATGGTTTAAACCCAATTTGTTGGCCGTTAATATGAGCGCTGTAGATGGTTGCCACAGCGATTTTACCGGGTATCTGAAAGCATTGCACCGCGCCGACCATGCGGTAGCTCATATATGGAATTACATTCAAACACAAATTCCTGAAATGGCTGGAAATACCGCAATAATTTTAGCACCTGAATGTGGAAGGAATTTAAATCATAATCCAATTAAAGACGAAAACGACTGGTATGCCTTTGATCACAGTGATCAAAACTCTTTGCGCGTATTTGGTATGATGGCCGGTCCTTCTATTCCAAGCAATTTGACAGTTGGTTCCAATGTTCAACCGGTGGGAAATACGGTAGATGTGGTTCCAACCATTGCCGAAATTTTAGGTTTTAAAAATGAAGTTGTTTCTTCCGGTTTATTAGCGTCAGATTCATTAAGCTGGTTTGAACGAATGTAACCATGATTAAGAAGTTTGGATATCAGTTGGTTTTGGGTGCAGGAATGTTCCTGCTGGGACTTTCTGCATGTAAAAAGGAAAGTCCTCAACCTTTTCGAAACGATGATACCAACCAAGGTGGCAACCCGGATTCGGTTGCTCCCCCGGATCCTAAATCCTTTGCCGGGCTACAATACTACATTTTTAAACCTACCTGTGCAAACAGCGGCTGCCACGATGGTACCTTTGAACCTGATTTCAGAACCATTCAAAGTAGTTACAATACCTTAGTTTATCGGCCAATAATTAAAAATAATCCCCAAGGTACTTATACCTTTCGGGTTGTTCCTTTCCAACCGGATGCATCCGTATTGATTAATCGGCTCACTACCGATATTGATGGATTAAGTGGTATTATGCCCTTAATTACAGATCCGGATGCTGAATGGAATCAAAACAAAGCAACCCATATTCAAAATATTAAGGATTGGATAGCAGATGGTGCCAAGGATATTTACGGACAAATTCCTCAGCCCGGTAACCGTGAACCGCAATTGTTGGGAATTATGGTTACACCGGTAGGAAGCACAATTCCATATCCCCGACAAGGTACTTCATCGGTTGAGGTTACTGCAGGTGTAGGAACAGTTGATGTTTGGATTGCCATTGGAGATGATAGCACTGCCGTATCTTTATTAGGTAATCCTTCCATTAAATTTTCCGGACAACCGTATAATTTTCAAAATTCAACTATTCAAAGTTTGCAAAATGTACCCGGTTCTGTTACCGGACCCGGATTTTCGGGAGATGTAGTTCAATTTACTCACAAAGTGAATTTTGCCATGCCTGTTTTTACCGGTGATACCGTTATTTTTTTTAGATCCTATTTTCAAGATCCGGCTCAACCGGCTCCAACCGAAATTCCTGAAAGCGGAAGTCTAAATCATGTGATTAATTATTGTTCATTTAAACTCTCAAACTAATTGTTGTAAATGCCTGTAATTAAGAGTTATAAGTTTTTGTGTTTAGTGTTCATTTTCGGATGGATTTGGTTTTCATCTTGCAAGAAAAAAGCTGAAACCAATACGGCGCCGGAGATTTCGAATTTGATAATTACCCCACATTCCATTTTGGAGTGGAAGGATACTGTTGAAATTCGATTTGATTACAAAGATTTGGAAGGAGATCTTGGAGAAACTGACCCCAATATTAAAACCTTGGAAATAAAAGATTCAAGGTTAGAGAAGTCTGATTTTTACCACATACCACCAGTTACGCCAAGCGATCAGGTGTATTCGGCACAAGGAACCTTAACCGTAAAATTAAATTCGATGTTCAGGTTGGGAAATGCTGCATATGAAAAGTTTACCTTTACTATTTCACTTCGAGATCGTGCCGGAAACGTCAGCAATGAAATAAGAAGTGATACGTTGCAAGTGACAAAATTTTAATTTGAAATTATAACCTTTAACTTTAATCATACCATGAGAACCAAATCGTTAAAATATTGGATGGTCATGCAAGGACCGATTATTGGAATAATTTCCTTTTACGGACATGGAATATTAGCCTGGTTATTACCCATTTATGCTTTTGTAATAATTCCTATTGCCGAATTGTTTTTACCCGCTTCCACTCAAAATATGTCAGAAATGGAAGAGGAAGTTGCATTAGCCGACCCTTTTTATGATTGGGTGGTTTATTTGTTGGTTCCCATTCAATATGGTTTATTGGCTTTTTATTTATATATTGTTTGCTTTACTGAAAATTCCACCTGGGATTTTGCAGGAAAAACCTTTTCCATGGGAATTGCTTGTGGTATTTTAGGCATTAATGTTGCCCATGAATTAGGGCATCGGATTAAACCCTCCGAAAGGTTTATGTCCAAGGCTTTGCTTTTAACTTCCTTGTACATGCATTTTTATGTGGAGCATAACCGGGGGCATCATAAAAATGTGGCAACTCCAAACGATCCTGCAACATCCAGGTATGGTGAAGTAGTTTATTTTTTTTGGATACGCTCAATAATAAATTCTTGGCTCTCTGCCTGGTCATTAGAAGCCAAACGCATGAAGAAAGAAGGTAAATCCACATTGTCATTTTCCAATGAAATGATTAGGTATATCTTTATTCAACTTGGCTTTATTGGTTTAATTTATTTGGTATTCGGTTTGAAAGGTATGCTTAGCTTTTTAGCTGTAGCCACTATCGGATTCCTATTGCTTGAAACGGTGAATTACATTGAGCACTATGGGTTAACCCGTAAAAAAAGTCAAGGAGACAATTACGAAAGGGTATTGCCTGTTCACAGTTGGAACTCCAACCATTTTATTGGCCGGTTGTTGTTATTTGAATTATCCCGCCACAGCGATCATCATTACAAAGCTAGTCGTAAGTACCAAATTTTGAGACATTTTGAAGATAGTCCTCAAATGCCAACCGGTTATCCAGGAATGATTGTTTTAGCTTTGGTACCGCCGATTTGGTTTTATGTGATGCATAGGAACATTGAAAAATATTCTGAAATGCATCCGGAAGCTGTTAAAGCTTGGGCCTAGTTGTTTCTAAATGTAATAATATACGGAAAAAGATTGGGCTACGGTCGGGTAGGGATAGAGCCGGTTACCCCACAGGTAAGAGACGCCTTAGCGGCGATTACCGAGGAGTAACAGCGATAGCCCGACCATTCGCCTTGCACCCAATTCGAGGGAAGGGAAATAACTATTGGCGAATGGGACCCGCCAAATAATAAAAACGAAGAATAAATAAAAGGTAGAACTAAGCGGCTGCCATACGTTCCTTATCCCTTAAAATCTCTAGGGTTTTAACAGCTTTTTTGAACAAGGCACCTTGGTCCTGGTTTTTTTCCAATTTAGGGTAAATTGGGGAGGCCGGACTAAAAATTACGGCATTGTTGGTATTCCCGAAGAATTTAGACAATTCAACCGCTTCGGTGGTACTGTTGGCGCTTAAGATAATGGTCGAATAATCCATTAATTTGAGCATGGTTTGACTATTTCGATCACCAACAACGATGATTCCAACTACTTTTTCGTGGATAATTTTACTAAGTTTATGCAACTTATTAATATCGTCCGATTCGTTCATCACCCAAACAACCTTCTTTTCGGGAATAAATTGCAGCGCTTCTAAAGCATCGGTAAGGCAAGCACTCAAGGAGTCATTGTAATAGGTAACACCTTCAATTTGAGCAACTTTCTCACATCTGGAATGACCGGAATAGATATCGGAAACACTTTCAGAAACGATTTCCTGATGTAACATTAACAGCAAGGTATCAAAGTCATCATCCGGAGGAGCGATTAGGTCAGTATGTTGAGAAGTTCCAATCATTTTTCGACGAGTAAAAATAGAAATTCTTTGAGATCTTAACATAGCCTATTAATAAATGGTTAAAAAAAATCGTTAAACAACCAAACCAGGACTAATTATCAATTAATTAGATAGCAGAGCAGATTGAATAGTTTAAGTGAATGATTGATTTTTTTTATTGGAAATTAAGACTATTTTTACTTTTCAAAAATTTATATAAATGCAAAGGATTATTTGGTCTTCATTGATTATTTCCTTATTATGGATTAATCAAATAAATGCACAGACTTGGGCTACTGATGTTGCTCCTATTTTATTTAGCAAATGTGGGAGTTGTCATAATCCGGGAGGAGTTGGACATTATTCATTATTGACTTTTGAGGATGCTTTTTATTTACGGTATTCCATTCAGGATAAAGTTGTAACCGGAAAAATGCCACCTTGGCCTCCGGATACCACCTATAATCGTTTAGCTCATGAACGAATTTTGAGCCAGCAGGAAATACAAACAATTTCATCCTGGGTAGATAACGGAGCTGCAAGTGGAGATTTATCTATAGCACCCCAACCTCCGGTTTACAACAATGGTCCGGAGTTGTTGGATTACGATTTGGAATTAACTATGCCAACTTACACTGTTAATACCGTATCTGATTTGTATCGGTGTTTTGTTTTACCTCCCAATTTAACTCAGGATAAAATGATTAGCGCCTTAGAGGTAATTCCGGGGAATAAGAATATTGTTCACCACGTTTTAGTTTTTTCTGATACAACCCATCAAGCCGCTGCCTTCGATGCCGCTGATTTAGAGCCGGGTTATACCAATTTTGGAGGAATTGGAACACAGAATCCGACTTTATTGGCCGGCTGGGTTCCGGGTTCCACTGCCATGAAACTGCCAACCAATTTTGGAATAAAATTGTTTGCGAATGCGGATGTGGTGATTCAAATTCATTACCCCAGTGCGGTGTTTAACCAAGCAGATAGCACTAAAATTCGCATAAAGTTTGCCTCCTCAACCACCGGAATAAGGCAAGTCAATACTGCACCCATTCTGAATCATGTTTTTGGATTAACCGATGGACCATTAGTTATTCCTCCAAATACCACCAAGACTTTCCATGAAACCTATACCATACCGGCTGTAAATGTTTCTGTTTTAAGCGTGGCACCACATATGCATTTGATTGGTAGAAAGATAGTTGCATATGCTGTGTCACCGGCACAAGATTCTATTCCTTTTATACGGATAAATGATTGGGATTTTCATTGGCAAGGTTTTTATAATTTTAAAAAAGTGGTTAAAATTCCGGCAAGTTCCACTCTGTGGGGAGAGGCCTTTTATGATAATACCACCGCCAATCCATTTAATCCTGCTAATCCACCTCAAACAGTTAGTTTGGGCGAAGGAACAAATGATGAAATGTTCTTAGTTTATTTCCAGTACACTCCGTACTATCCCGGTGATGAAAATATAGTAATTGATAGTTCAGATTTTTTTACCGGAACTCAAGAATTTGATTTTTCAGATAAAATTAAAACCTTGCAAGTTTATGAACCCTATCCTAATCCGGCCGGGTCAAACCTGTTTCTGGATTTCTACAACCCATCTTGTTCCAATGTTCAATTGAGAATTAGGGATTTAAATGGAAAAATTCTGCTCTCCGAAATGTATGAAGACATTTTACCCGGCGTAACAACCAAGAAATTTAATGTGGAAACATATAGCCGTGGTACCTATCTTTTTGAATTGGAATCCAATGGGTTAATTCGTTCAAAAACCTGGATTAAGGAATAGTTAAGAAAATACATATCGTTTTTTTTCATTTCCTTCGTATTTAAAGGTTTTTCTCCTATTTTTATCCCCTGTCAAGTTAACCTAAAACCTATAACTACTATGGATAAGAACCTGTGGCTTAAGAATTACCCGGAAGGCATTCCGCATGAAATTAGTCCCAACACCTACAACAATGTGTTGGAAATTTTTGAACAAAGTTGTAAAAATTATAGTGATTTACCCGCGTTCGAAAACATGGGTGCTATTTTAACTTACCAGGATTTAGAGCGATTGGCCAGTAACTTTGCAGCCTATTTACAGAACAAAACAGATTTAAAGCCTGGAGATAAAATTGCTATACAAATGCCGAACGTATTGCAATATCCGGTGGCTTTGTATGGAGCTATGAAGGCCGGATTAATTATTGTAAATACCAATCCGTTATATACTCCTAGAGAAATGGAATACCAATTCAATGACTCGGGAGCTAAAGCTATTGTAATTGTGGCAAATTTTGCCAATAGTTTGGAGCAGGTTATTAAAAACACCTCCATTAAACATGTTTTTTTAACCGAAATTGGAGATTTGATGGGATTTCCTAAAAAGCATATTGTCAACTTCGTTATTAAATATGTTAAAAAGATGGTTCCGGGCTTTAATCTTCCCGGTGCAATTCCTTTTGGTGATGCAGTGGCAAACCATGGACTAAAATACAATAAGGTTAAAATTCTTCCGGATGACATTGCCTTTTTACAATACACAGGAGGTACAACCGGTGTTTCTAAAGGAGCTATTTTGAACCACTTTAATATAGTGGCCAATATGGAGCAAATGAAGGCCTGGATGCAAACGGCAGTAAATGAACGAACCGAAATAATTATTACTCCGCTTCCTCTTTACCATATTTTTTCTCTTACTGTCAATTGCTTAGGTTTTATGGCAATGGGAGGCAAAAATGTACTTATTACCAATCCAAGAGATATACCCGGATTTGTAAAAGAATTGGGAAAACATAAATTTACCATTGTTACCGGAGTAAATACATTGTTTAATGCTTTACTTAATAATCCGGATTTTAACAAATTGGATTTTAGTCACTTAAAGGTGACAGTTGGAGGGGCAATGGCTATTCAAAAACAGGTAGCCGAGAAATGGAAACAAGTTACCGGCTGTGTTCTTACCGAAGGGTATGGATTAACTGAAAGCTCTCCTGCTGCCTCTGCCAATCCAATTGTTGGTGGAAAAGATAGGATTGGTACCATAGGTTTACCTATTCCAAGTACGGAGTTTAAACTTACCGATGACGATGGAAACGAAGTTCCAATTGGCGAACCCGGCGAAATCTGGATTAAAGGTCCTCAAATTATGCAAGGTTATTATAACAAACCGGATGAAACGGCCAAGGTAATTACCGTAGACGGTTGGCTAAAAACAGGTGATGTGGCTATTTTTACCGAAGAAGGCTACTTCAAAATTGTGGATCGTAAAAAGGATATGATTTTGGTTTCCGGATTTAATGTTTACCCCAATGAGATTGAAGATGTTGTTGCCTCTCATCCCGGAGTGTTGGAAGTTGCTGCAGTGGGTGTAGCCGATGAAAAATCAGGTGAAGTGGTAAAAATATTTGTTGTCAAAAAAGATCCAAATCTCACCGAAGATTCAGTTCATGCCTATTGTAAAGAAAATTTGACCGGTTATAAACTGCCTAAATACATTGAGTTCAGGACAGAATTGCCTAAAACCAATGTCGGTAAAATTTTACGAAGAGCACTTAGGGACGAAAAGAAGTAATTCGCCCATACAAACACAGGCCCGGTTATTCCTTATAATCGGGCTTTTTCATTTTAAATTAGGTATGCTTTTAACCTAAATCTTAACAACTAGAATTTCTATTTAAATACCTATTAGGCGGGCTCCCTCCGCCCAACAAATTTTTTGCATAAGCCCCAATTATGTGCCCGGGCGTTCGGGTCACGCTTTCGGCTGTAGTCCAAGCCCACTCCGCTAAACGCTGCGTTGGCTTGGAGCTACTTGCCTCTATCGTTGCCCGCGGCGCAGTCTAATAGTTTTGTTTCAAATCCAACTTGCAACAGTATCTATCCGTGCTCTGCAAGGGGGCACCTTTTCAAACCTATCATTGGGCCCAGGTATTTTAAAAATAGTCTAAAAACCAGGTTGGGTTTAGCTGATAAATGCCGATTCAATACCTGGTTAGTGATACTAGGGCAAAACATCTTGGACATTTACAGATATACCAACGGTTTGACTATTTTTGATGATTGGATGTATTATTTGGTTGGTTTAATTGAATAGAAAGGTCCAATTCGTTAAGTATGTACATTCCTAAGCATTTTCACATGAAGGATGAGGATATCCTATCATTTATTAAGGAGTATCCTTTTGGAATTCTTATTTCCCAATCACCGGATGGAATTAAGGCTACCCATATTCCCTTTCTTCTAAAACAAACCAATGATTCTTTTGTTTTAATAGGGCATATTGCCGAAGAAAATCAGCATGCCAAATTCTTAAACCAAGGCGAGCATCTAATAATCTTGAATGGTTCTCATGCCTACATTTCTTCTTCTTGGTACAAGAATACCAATGTTTCTACCTGGAATTATGAAGCCGTTCATTTGTACGGAACTATTCGGATTTTGAATGAAGTTGAATTGGTAAATGCCTTAACCGATTTAACAAATACTTACGAATCGCATCAAGAGAATCCAAGAACCATGGATAAAATTCCGGATAAAATGGTCAAAGCCTACATTCGTGAAATTGTTGGATTTGAATTTCAGCCAACTAAAATTGAAGCCAAGTCCAAACTTTCTCAAAATAGGAATAAAGAGGACTACCATTCCATTGTTAACCACCTGGAAAAGCAAAATGATTTTTTAGCTCATCAGGTGGCTGAACAAATGAAAAAGAAAGGATTAAAATAGGTTTATTCTAAATTGTTGTTCTTTGGTTTTGGTTGGTTGAATTCAAGAATTTGGTTCTTCATCCATAAATTATGTAAAGGCTAGGAGGGAGGAACTTCTTGAACTACCTCAACCCAGGTTCCGGCCTTTCTTGCTGAGTAGTTATTGTCATACATGGTTTCACAACTAGGTCCGGAATAGAAAAATCTCCCTAAGTAAGCAGCATTTAGTTGTATTCTGAAAACCTTTGTCTGATTTCTATCTAAATTAAAATAGGTATACACTCGATCATCTCGAATATCCTGATAGGTGAAACTGCTGTTACTAAGCTGTTTGCCTAAATTGCTATTGTCTTCCATACGAACATTCCTAATTTCCCAACCACTGGCAAAAACTTGAGACAATGCCAATTGCCTTAGGTCTAATGAACTAATTGGATTTGCAATAGTTACTTCTGCAATAAAGTCTGTTCCTTGCTCCAGTTTTGAAACAGAAATCGGGTTACCTTTCAAATCGGTATAGCGCACATTCATATTCATATTGCTCGAATAGTCTTTGGTTTGTTGAAAGGATGGACGACCTGATATGGTTAATTGAACAAATAAAGGACCTCCTTTACTATCATTTTTTATTTGGATTTTTCCTTTAGCCTTTTGATCCATTTTTAAATCTTGTTTATAGCTAACCGAAGTGGATTTAAAGGTTTGATTAACCCCATTGATAATCAGGTTACCTGAAACTCCTTTTTGACTGGAACTTCCAAAGAACTTAGAAAGGGCAATTAATGTGTAAGCCGTAGTTTGAGTGCTGCAATAACTGTCATTTGTCATTTCTTTCGCAAGTCTTTGAACTAAAGCCAAACTGAGGTTCTTTTGCCCCAATAAGGTTAGAGTTTCTAAGATCATAGCTTCGTCCCTCGTGTTTGAACCAAAGCTATAATCTAATTCCCGATAGAACTTGACGGTAGTAGGTTGATTGGCGATTAGTTTGGAGGCAATTTCTTTTTGACCACTTAAGGCATAAGCAGCAGCTAACCTCCATCTGGCTTGAAAACTTAAATTGGATTTTTCTCTTAAGCGATTCATGGCACTTAAGACAGGCGCTTTAGCCAAGGCCAGGGTATATAGTCTATAAGCCTGAATAAGGTCGTCATCATAAAAATAATAGCCATGGTGGTAATTATAAGGTTTCCAGCTTAAGGCAGTTGTTTTTTGAAACTCAATCCACTTTGATTTCCATCCGGAAGGTAAGCTATAACCTTTAGCTTCTGCTTCCAACATAAAATGGCCACCGTAATTGGTTCCCCACGTGTCGGCATATTGTTCACCAGGCCAATAGGATAATCCTCCGGAAGTAGTTTGGAAACCTTTAATCCGGTCAATACCATGTTTAATGTTGTTATCTATATCAGCCTTTAACTCTGGAGATAAGTCCATAACTTTACTTAAAAACAGCTGTGGAAATACGGATGAAGTTGTTTGTTCAATACAGCCATGTGGGTACACAATAAGTTGTTCCAACCTCTTTTCTAATCCAAAATTTTGAACAGAAGATACTTCAATACTGCCCTTATTAGTACCCAATGATCCAAATGCAGCATAGTCTAAAGTTATGGATTTTCCGGGTTCAACCAGTTCATTAACAACCCTGGTTTCAGGTAGATTTGGATTTCTGATTTCGATTTCAATTTCATCTTTTGCCTGGTGTTTTCCTGAACTTGCCAAAACACCGATTTTAGTTACTCCAGTGGTGTTATTTACTTTTAATTCAAATGTTGCAACCTGATCTCCAACCTCATTAAAATGTAGGTTTTGAACGGAAGACGAAACTACAGAAACCTTGTTGCCAACCTTAACTTGTAGCGTAACATCCTTCACAGATTTTTCCATCGCAAAAACGGTAACCGGGAGTTTAACCGTTTCTTCTGGTCCTAAAACTCTGGGCAAGGTTGCCAATACCATTAATGGTTTTCGAACCGTTACCGTTTTTTCTCCAAATCCATAGGCTCCATCTTGTCCTGCTATCACCATTACTCTTGCTGAACCGACATACGCAGGAATTGCAATGGAATGGGTTTGGGTTTTACCGCCCTCCAGGTAAAACGGTCCCAAAAATTTGACCATAGGTTTAAAACGATTAGCTTTTGAACCTTCTTTACCATTTAAACCTTCATCTCCCCCAATTCCTAAAACTGTTTCAATTTCTCCGGCCCAGGCTCCGATAACTTGATCGAATAAATCCCATGTTCTAACGCCCAAGGCTTCACGGGCATAAAAATGGGACCATGGATCAGGAGTTTTAAATCTGGTTAAATCCAATAGACCATCATCAACAATGGCTAAGGTATAAGTCATAGCTTTTCCATTTGCTTCCTTTACCTGTACAGTGGCTTTAGATTCGGGTTCAACAACATCGGCCATGGAAATAACAGGTTTTAAGTGTGTCTTCAGATCTTCAATTCGAATTGGAATTACACCGTATTGTCTAATGGGAAGATCATTTATAGTTTGGTTAAAAGGCTGAACCAGCGTTACATAGGCGTAAATATTGGGGGCCATTTCAGGAGAAGCCTTAAATTTTACCTCATTTTGACCTTTGTTTAAATTAACCCAAAATGCTTTAATTACTCGGGATCCGGATTCGAGACTGATTAAGGCCTTGCTGTTTTCCATACCCGGGATGGATAATTTAATGTCTGAACCGGGTTCATAAACTTCTTTATCGCAGCTAAAATTGATGGTTGAAGGCGCTTTTCCTCCATCGCCTTGTCTCGTCCACCAATTCTCCCAATCAAACCAAATTTCCGAACTGGCGGTATGTCCACTTTCCACATCAGTAACTTCCAACTTGTATCTTCCCCAATCATTGTCCTTTATCTTTACTATAAACTGACATAATCCATCCTTTCCAGTTGTTTCTTCGAGGTTGATAGTTTCGGTTCCGTATTCGTAACTTTCATAATCATAATCACCATCCTCATTATCCCACCACCAACGCCATGATAATTTTTTCAAAACCAGGTTCATTTTTCTGCCTGATGTACCAAGGCCTTGTTCATTTACTGAAACAACTTTGATCGTTTGTTCCTTACCGGTAATCAAAGGTTTGGGTTGCAAGGCATCACCGGGTTTAATAAAACCGGCATAGTGAGAATAAGGCGAATAATCGATCGAATATTTGTCAATACTAAAATTTCCTCCTTCTTCATAAACCCTGGTTTTGAAGTAAATTCTAGCCATGCCATTGCCTTTGGCTTCATTGTCTAACGAAAGTGTGAAGTTGGTATTTCCATTGGCATCTAACCTACCATCAAACAAGATGGACTCTTCTCCTTCAATGGATTTATTTGAATTTTCGAAAGTATATCCTTTAAACGATTTGAATTCGGTTGGAATTTTTCCAAAACTCACAGCTACATCTGCTTTTAAGTTTCTGGCAGGTGCTCCATGCAACCATTTGGAATTAAGTTTTATTTCTTGGGAATTCATATTGGATGTAAACTTTTCAACTCCCGGATCTAAATTGATTTTTAACCGATTAGGCATTACGGTTTCAATTTTCAGGGTTTTGGAAAAACTAGTACTTCCAACTTTAAAATTGGCGGTCCAATTTCCTGTAGGAGAACCTTTATCTGTTACTACTTTAAAGGTGTAGAACCCATTCAAAGGATTGGCTTTAACCAAGCGTTTAAACAACTGACCTTGAGGGGTAAACAATTCCATAATTACAGGCAAATGTTCCGGAAGTCTTTTTTGTTTATCCTCTAAAATTAAGTTTAGAAACAAAGAATCACCCGGTCTCCAAACACCTCTTTCTCCATAAATAAAGGCTTTGATACCTTTCTGCACGGTTTCTCCACCTATATCAAACATGCCTAATTGTTGATTTGACCATTCATCCACCTTTAGATAGCCTCGTTCAGCTCCTTTTTTTGCAACGATGATAAATGCAGGATTTTTAAGGGTAGTCAACACCAACCCTTCATCATTGGTAATTCCGGTATGGATGAGTTGTTTTTGATAATCGTATAATTCAACCGTGATACCACTTAATGGTTGTGCGGTATTGAGGTTGCTTACTGCTATTAAATAGGTGTTGTCGTTGCCTTTTTTTGCAATTATGCCAAAATTGGAGGCCAAAATATTTCTTGTTTGGGCACGAGCCTCCCGGTAGTAGGCAATGTTACAAGGGTTATCTCTTTGCGACCATTCATATCCCTCACCTTCTTCGTAATCATTTTCTGAATAATCGTAGTAATAACCCCAACGGGTTGGACCTTGAGACTCTTCCTGATCCGCATGCATTTCTTCCAATTCAATCGGGCTATTACTAACACCTGGACAATTGCAAATTCCATAACTTTTTTTGAAACTTAAACTAACCCGATAAATTGCTCCTGGTTCGGTTTTGACCAATTTAGAAATATCTAATCCATATTGTTTCCAATCATTGGTTGGGGAATTTGAATTGCTTAAAAGAATTGTTTTTTTTCTGACTACTTTACCCACTCTTCCCAGTTCACCATTATCTCCAATGGAGTTGGTTTGAAGAAATTGGGTCATATTGTTCTCGAAAATTTTGACTATTTTTACATCAACAGCCTTTAAATTAATTGCTTCAAAAGGAATAATTAAACCTTTACCATCGGGCAAAATAGTGCCATTTCCCAGGATTTTAACTGCCGGAGAGTTATTTGCAAAGGAAACCGAAGCAGTATAAGTTTTCCCCAGCTTTTTACCATGAGCGTTTGAAACATCTCCTAATACTTTCAAGGTATAGGAACCTGTTATTTTGGATGAAGTATATAACCTAACTTCATTAGCATTATGGTAATATTTAATATCGCTTAGCCCTTCCAATTCAACTAAACCTTGAGGTAAAAATTGTTCAGGTAAATAATCAGAAAACTGTACTGAAACATATTGCTCACCCGCATTTACAGTTCTTACCTTGGTTACCTGGAAGGTATTAATGGACGGAATTTCAATTTTCAATTCATCCGATTTGTCAATTCCAATGCTTGATCCATCGTATTGAATTAAAACTTCACTATCCGATTGTCCTCGGTGAATACTATCAACACTAAAACTATGACTGCGTTGATCGGCACTGTGAACCCATAGTGGCACCAATCCGGATTTTTGACTTTTAAATGTAAAGATTTTTTCCAATAATTGCCCATCTATGGCGTCGGCAGTTACAACGCTTCCTTGCATACCAACCAACCCTTCTTCTGTAGCAGAATGTCCTAATACATTTTCAATTTCTATTTGAATATCCTGCTTAATTGTTTTAAAGGCAAAATTGAATTGCTTTAATTCATCTTTAACAGGAAGTAATTTCTCCAGTTTGAAACTGGCTTTATAGATTTGATTTGAAGCCAATTTCTGATCTGGCTTGAATTCAATTGTTTTGGCATCAGTCCAAACTACCTTTCCAGAAATATTCGGCTCAAATTCAAAATACTCATTTTCCACTGCTGTATTTAATTCAACAGGTAAGCCAACATCGGCAGACATAATTATCTTAATAGAACTCTTAGTTGAAATGGTGCCTGCCGTAAATGCTTGAATATATTCTGCAAATTCAGGATTGATTGGTGGAAATAACTCGGCTTGAATACCCCTTGCATTAGAACATTGAAATGACTTTAAGGTAGACAATGAAATTAGTAGTCCTCCTAAAAGGCTGATAAGAAAAATCCTTTTCATTTTGAATGGAATAAATATTTCGGAAAACGTTGATAATTAATGAATTATTTCAATTGGAAGAAATTTGAAATTTCAGTTCAATTGGAAATAAAAAATCTAATAATTTCCAAGGTGAAAATAATTAGCCAATTAAAAAGTAGGAAAATAGTTATTAAAAAAAACCAACAACAACGATGAATGTCAAATAAACAAATAGGCTATTGAAAGGTTTTCATAGATTCGATTTCCGAATAAATTTCTTTATCCTCTTCGGCAGAAACTAAATCTCCAAGTTTAATTTTGGCAATAGCCCTGTTGTAATATGCCAAGGCGAATTTGGGATCCAATTCAATGGCTTTGGTATAATCTTTTAGTGCTCCGGAATAGTCCATGAGTTTGCGTTTAGACATTCCACGGTTGTTGTAAAATATAGGATTGGTAGGCAAAATTGCTATTGCTCGGTTATACATTTGTATTGCTTTGGTAAAATCGCCTTTTTTTCGGTAAATTACTCCCATTGCATTGTAACCCTCGGCTAGGTTAGGATTGAGTTCCAAGCTTTTTTGCACATCTCTTAATTCTCCTAAACTATCTTGGTATAAACCTAGAATAACCGAACGATTAATATAAGCTTCTGCCATTTTGGGATCCAAAGCAATGGCTTTGTTATAATCTGCTAATGCTCCGTTGTAATCTTTAAGTTCTTTTTTTGTTTTTCCTCGGTTGCAATAGGCAATAGCATAAGTAGGGCTTAATGAAATAGCAAAGTCATAATTTGCCATAGCCGATTGGTAGTTTCCTTCCAGGTGCTCTTCATCTGCTGTTGTGGTAAATTGCTTAGCATAAACTAAGTTCTCGCCTTCTCCTTCAGGTGTTGTAGTTTTTCTACAACTGCCTAAGAATATGAGCAATCCTATACAAATGCCAAAAATAGCTTTCATTTCGAATAGGCAATTTTAATAAAAATATCTTGAACCTATGGAAATAATCGTTAAACAACCGCTTTTTTGAAGACGAAAGTACAATAGTACACCTAATTTGGTAGAGAGTTGTAAAGTGGTTATTCTAAAACTATAAAAACCAATTTTCATTTTCAATCATTTCAATTACTAATTTTTCTCTAACTTCATACCAATTTGGGCTTGGAAATAAAGGAGGAAGTTCGCTGTTTTAAATATATCAGAAGGTGAAAACCTGGATTGACAACAATTTTCTTCTAAGTAGAATACTTCGTTCTATTTAGTAATAAGCATCCAATTACCTGATTTCCTGTTTACTTTTGCAGCGAATGCATGATATTGAACCTTTTTACCATTGGGATAGTCATTATTCTGCCGAATCTGATCCGTTCTCTCCTTTTTACCAGGTGGAGCATAGTGAATTGTATTTTACCAACACTGTATATAATTATTACATCCATCCTCAATGGGAGAATTTTGGCTCTTCAACTTTATATTTGAAAATTCTCTATGCCGATTACACCGATTCCAATGCCGCAATTATTGAATTGATTGGTGAATGGAACGATGCACTTCACAACGATATCATGTATTTAAAAAGGGAAATTGTTGACCATTTCTCTAGCCGTGGAATTAATCATTTTATTTTAATTGGTGAAAACGTTCTTAATTTTCATAGTTCAGATGACGAGTATTATCAGGAATGGATGGAGGATGTGGAAGATGGATGGATTGTTTTTTTGAACTTTAGAGAACATGTTATCCGTGAAATGAAACTTTCCCGAATCCATCATTGTGTAGAATTGGTAGAAGAGGAGTTCAATTGGAGAAAATATCAACCTCTGGAATTGATACATCAAATAAATAGCTTTATAAATCGCAGAATCAATTAGTTAAATGGAGAATAGAAATAAATCCGGTATTATTTTTGGAATACATCCTGTACTGGAAGCACTTAAGGCCGGCAAGGAGTTGGAAATGGTTTTTGTTCAAACCGGTTTGAGAGGACAAGGTTTTCAGGAATTGCAAAAATGGCTTTCTGATAAGAAGGTTGTAGTTAAACATGTTCCAATTCAGAAACTTAACCAGTTTACCCGCCAAAATCACCAAGGGGTTGTGGCTCTAATTTCAGAAGTGGATTATCAGCCCATTGAAGAAATTGTGACAGGTATTTTTGAGAAAGGACTTAATCCATTAATTGTTGTTTTGGATAGGATAACAGACACCCGAAATTTAGGTGCTATTGCACGTTCTGCTGAAAGTGCCGGTGCTCATGCTATTGTTGTTCCAGCCCAAGGATCTGCCTTGATTAATGGGGATACCATAAAAACTTCTGCTGGTGCATTAAACCATATTCCGGTTTGTAAAGTGAAAAATTTAACCGATACCCTTGTGTATCTCAAAACTTCCGGGCTTCAAATTGTGGCTGCTACCGAAAAGGCTAATTCATTTTACTATCAAACCAATTTAAGTTTACCAACGGTTATCCTAATGGGATCAGAAGAGACAGGTATTTCATCCAACCTATTTAAATTATGTGATGCCCAAGTGAAAATTCCAATGCTCGGACAAACCGGAAGTCTCAATGTGTCAGTTGCGGCAGGTATATTATTGTACGAAGCAGTAAGGCAAAGAGTATCGTAAGGCTTAGTTTGCCGGCAGTCGATTCAATTTGATGGTCAATCTTACAACCGTATCCAAGGACTCAATATAGTTGGAATCTTGGTCACTGGTAAGGTTATAATTCTCTGAGTCTAATTTATCTAATGTAAAAGTGCCATTAATGAAGTTATCCAAAACCAAGTGCATTTCCTTGGTCGAGTTTAATTGCCATTCTCCTTCTTTGGTGTAATAAAGGGTGTCATTGATGACATAGGAAGCGATTACTACATCATTCTCGGCAAAATTTAAACTATACTGATAATCACCAATAGCAGGATTATAATTAGGAAAAAATAAAATGAATGGATCGGCAGTATCCTTGTTGATCTTCATACTGTTTATTTGCCATGTACCTTTAAGGAAATTATTCTCCTCGGTTTTACGACAAGTGCTGAGAAAAAGTAGAAGCCCGATAATAAATGGTACAAAAAGCAGCTTTTTCAATCCACACAAAATTTTACCCAAAGGAAATAAAAAAATGTTTTCAACAAACTATTAACGTGTTCTTAACTGAAATAGTTACTAAGACCAAATTGTTTATTACCCTTTTCCTTTAAGGATGATGTGCGTGAAAATGATCTAAAACCTTGGATGCAAACAAATAAATTTGCTCCACCATCAATCCAAATCCCATCCAAGCAACGGCATAATCGAGCCTGATGTAGCCGGCGATATGCAATCCTTCTCGGTACTTCCAAGGACAACTTCCTGTAAAAACCTCTAATAGCCAGCCACTTAAGAATTCAAAACTAAAAATGACTACTGCATAAATAAGGGCTCTCAAAAAGATATTCCATGAATGAATTCGATCCACCAATATAGGACCCATGAAACTAATGCAACCATAGATTGGAAACATCCAGATATAACTTTGTCCTTGAAATTTTAAAGAAAAGTGAGGGGTTCCATGCTGTTTTACGGCATCATAAATAGCCGTAAAGAAAATTTCTGCGGTAATTCCTACACATGCAAAAAGCAAAAACAATAAAAGTGTCTTTTTGAAATGCATGTTCGGCTACAAACTAAGTTCTCTTTTTCTGGTAGTTCTTTGCTCGATGCGTTTCTCGTAGTCAACTCCTTTAAAAATACGTTGAATAAAGATTCCGGGTGTATGGATTTGGTCCGGATCGAGTTCTCCGGCAGGTACCAATTCTTCCACCTCGGCTATAGTAATCTTTCCTGCCATGGCCATCATTGGATTGAAATTACGAGCAGTAGCCTTAAATATTAAATTACCATGTGTATCTCCTTTCCAGGCTTTAACTATCGCAAAATCAGCTTTTAGCCAATTTTCTAAAATATATTTTTTCCCATCAAACTCTCTAACTTCCTTACCCTGTGCTACTTCGGTTCCATAGCCCGCCGGTGTAAAAAATGCAGGAATGCCTGCTCCACCCGCCCTTAATCTTTCTGCTAAAGTGCCTTGAGGAATTAAATCCACTTCCAATTCGCCTGATAATAATTGTCTTTCAAATTCAGCATTTTCACCTACATAGGACGAAATCATCTTTTTAATTTGATGGTTCTTTAACAGCAATCCCAACCCAAAATCATCCACTCCTGCATTATTTGAAATACAAGTAAGTTGGTTTACACCCTTCTTTACTAATGCATTAATACAATTTTCCGGAATTCCACACAACCCAAATCCGCCCAACATTAAGGTCATTCCGCTTTCAATTCCCCGGATGGCTTCATCCGCATTGGCAACCGTTTTATTCATGCTACAAAAATAGATTCACAACTTGCATTTTTGTCTGTTTTATCCAAACTATATGAAATTTTAACTAATTGATTAGTAGGGGATTGTGTTTTTGAATTCTACTTTATTTTGCTCTTGCCTCATTTTGCACCTAAGCCATAGTTAGGAGCAAGGTTTTGGCTGTGTAAAAAGCTTAGTAGGTTTACACCGATTGCAACCACTTAAGGTTACAAGGCTTCTCACTATTTAGGGTCTGATGAAAAACACTCAATCAATTTATTATCAATCATTTAAATAATTTTTGAAACCGCACTTACCACATAAGCTCAAATTCGTAATTGGCCAATTTCTTAGTACACAGTGGTGTAACAGAAAGTATAACCCCTTGCGGAGTATGAATAGATACAGTGACATGTTGGATTAGAAACTACAGGTTGAGGCGGCACCTCGGGCAACGATAGAGGCAAGTAGCCCACAGAACCCCGACGGCGTTAGCCTAGGGGGGCGAGGACTACAGCCGATAGCGTGACCCGAAGCCCATGCAAGTTGTTTTGGATTTTGTACCAATTTAGTTGGGCGAAGGGGGCCCGCCTAAGTAAGTATTTTGATATCTAAATAATTCGAATAATTAACTTATAAGTCTTCCTTAAATTAGCAACAGGAAATTTGAACGATCGAATTCGCCAAGACGGTATTGCCAATCCAACAAACAAATATCTATAAGGTTGGAGCGATGCAAATCTTCATCAGGCTTGAGATGTAAATAAATGTTGGCCCAATTTTCAAAAGCCTTTTCCACTCTGTTTTTCTCAATCAGTTGGGAAAATACCCCTATGGTAGCAGCGCCGCTCACCGAATTATTTTTAAATTTTTGCAATTGATTAAAAACGTAAGGGTCGTTATCGTTCAACTCAAATAAAATAATTTCAGGATTTTTTTTATTTATAAAATCAAAATGAGTCATAATTTCTGCCGGATTTTTAATCCAAATCCAATTAACAAGAAAAGTGGGAAGCAGGTTTTGGTTAGAGAAATATTGAAACACCTTTTCGGAGGTACTAACTAATAAAACAGTAACCTTTACTGGAGACAACATGGATGCATTAAATTGACAGAATTACAGGTCTTTTTTTCGTAGAATAATATAGTTTTTATATTCCTTTGGAGTTAAACCTACGGTTTTCTTGAATTGGAATGATAAGTGGGATACACTGCTGTAATTCAACAAATAAGAGATTTCTGTTAAAGTAAAGTTTCTATTAACATACAAGTCTTTTACCAATTCAATTTTTTTTAGAATGATATAGTGTTCGATGGAGATATGAGCTGTTTCGGAAAAGACGCTGGATAAATAGCTATAGTGGTGTTGGAGTTTTTCTGATAAAAACGAAGAAATTTTGATGGTATGAAACTGGTCCTGATTTTCCATCCACAATTGTATGCACTCTTTGATTCGTTGAGTCAGTACTTTTTTAGGGTGGTCAATAAACTCGAATCCAAAATCTTTAAGTTCATCTTTTATTTTGCCAATCTCTTCCTTAGAGCTATCGGTAGGCAGCTTTATTTCATGATTCCCCAGGCTTTCAAAAGGAACCTGCATTTGATTCAATTTACTTTCTAAGAAAGATTGAATTAATTTGGATTGATTGGTGTTGAAGTATAGCCTCATGGGGTTGGAGTGCTTTCATAAGCCTTATTTTATAAAGGGGCAATAGGTTTTAAATAAAAAAACAAACTATGGAAAATCTACTTGGTACAAAAATAAAAAAAATATGATATATTTTAAAAAATGATTCAATTTTCCGTGAAAGACAAGATGAATGATAGTAAAAAAGCCATGAATCAGTTATATTTAAGAACAATTGGTTCATAACATCTTATTAAATATGAATGTACTTATTCCCGACTGGTTAATTTTGCATCCAAATCATTCGCAATGAAAGATATTTTTGAAAAAATTAAGGATAATCGCGGTCCACTAGGGCAGCATGCTAAAGATGCTCATGGGTATTTTACTTTCCCGAAATTGGAAGGTGATATCAGTAATAAAATGATATTTCGTGGGAAAACCAGATTGGTATGGTCTCTCAATAATTATTTAGGTTTAGCCAATCATCCGGAAGTAAGAAAAGCCGATGCGGTTGCCAGTACCGAGTTTGGACTTGGTTTGCCAATGGGAGCCCGAATGATGAGCGGGAACAGTGATTTACATGAACAATTGGAAGCTCAATTGTCGGAATTTATGTCCAAAGAAGATACCATTTTACTTAATTATGGTTATCAAGGTATGGTTTCGGCTATTGATAGTTTGGTAGACAGACATGATGTAATTGTTTATGATAGTGAGGCTCATGCCTGCATTATTGACGGACTTCGGATGCATATTGGTAAACGCTTTGTTTATCCACACAACGACATGGCCAATTTGGAGAAACAATTGGAGCGGGCTACCAATTTAGTAAAGGATACCAATGGTGGAATTTTGGTGATTACGGAAGGTGTTTTTGGTATGAGTGGTGACCAAGGGAAACTAAAAGACATTGTTGCACTTAAGAAAAAATTCAATTTCAGACTTTTTGTTGATGATGCCCATGGTTTTGGAACGATGGGGCCAACCGGTGCAGGAACCGCTGAAGCTCAAGGCGTTCAAGATGGAGTTGATATTTACTTTGGAACCTTCGCCAAATCCATGGCATTAATTGGAGGATTTATTTCGGCCGATAAAAATGTAATCGAGTTTCTTCGTTACAATATGCGTTCTCAAATTTTCGCCAAAGCATTACCGATGCCATTGGTAGTGGGTGCTTTGAAACGTTTGGAACTGCTTCGTTCCAATCCCAAACTAAGAGAGAATTTGTGGAAAATAGTTAATGCGTTGCAAAAAGGATTGGTTGAAGCCGGTTTCAGTATCGGAAATACAGAATCGCCTGTAACTCCTGTTTACCTAAATGGAACCATTCCGGAAGCTACTCACCTAATCAAAGATTTGCGTGAGAATTATGATATTTTTTGCTCCATGGTCGTTTACCCGGTTGTTCCGAAAGGAATTATCATGTTACGTTTGATTCCAACTGCCATTCATACCTTAGCAGATGTGGATTACACCATCTCTGCATTTACCAAAATCAAGCAAAACCTGGCAGATGGAAAATATGCACAGGAGAAAATTGCCGAATTCAACGGTTAAGCTTTAGAAAACTAAAAATTTCCAAAAACTAAAAGTTTCAATAGTTATGAAATCATTAAAAACTCTTCTTTTTTCTGCAACTGCAGGTGCACTTGTAATATTCAGTTCTTGCGGACCTGATAAAAAAACACCTACACCACCAACAGCCACCAATGATTCAATTGGTATTAAGAAAAAGGAAGTAATTCACCCGGAATGGTCTAAAAATGCTACCATGTATGAAGTTAACCTTAGACAGTATTCCAAAGAGGGTTCCTTAAAGGTTTTCCAGACCCAATTGAAAAGACTGAAAGATATGGGAGTAGATATTGTTTGGTTTATGCCTATTCATCCCATTGGAAAAGAGCAACGCAAAGGCAGTTTGGGCAGTTATTACAGTGTACAAGATTACAAGGCAGTAAACCCGGAGTTTGGTACAATGGAAGATTTTAAGGCTGTTGTAAAAGAAGCTCATGCCTTGGGAATGAAGGTTATTATTGACTGGGTAGCTAACCATACGGCTCATGACAATGTTTGGAAAGGTCCGCACCCGGATTGGTTTACCAAAGACAGTACGGGTAAGTTTGTTCCTCCTGTAGCTGATTGGAGTGATGTGATTGATTTGAATTACGATAACAAGGAGATGCGCAAGGAAATGATTGAAAGTCTTAAGTTCTGGATCAAAGAAGCCGATATTGATGGTTTCCGTTGCGATGTGGCAGAAATGGTTCCTGTTGATTTTTGGAACAGTGTTCGTCCGGCTTTAGATTCTATTAAACCTGTATTTATGTTAGCCGAAGGCGAGCGTCCGGAATTTCATGACCAATGTTTTGATGCTTCCTACACCTGGAGCACCTTCCATGTGATGAATATGGTAGCCGGAGGAAAAATGAAAGTTAGTTCATTGGATTCGGTTTTACATAGAAATGATTCTTTGTACGGACCTAAAGCCTATCGTTTGTATTTCACTACCAACCACGATGAAAACACTTGGAATGGCACTGAATACGAAAGGATGGGTCCTGCCAGAGATGCATTTTCGGCCTTAAGTTTTGTTTTGCCGGGTATGCCTTTGATTTATAGCGGACAGGAATCAGGACTAAAAAAGAGATTAAAGTTTTTTGATAAAGATGTAATTGATTGGGGAAAATACCCACTGGCTGATTTTTACAGCAAATTAACTTCTTTGAAAAATAGAAACAAGGCTTTATATGCCGGTGGAGAGGCCGGATATGAGCGAATTTCTGCTAAAGGAGGTGAAGGCGTTTTTGCTTTCGTTCGCAAAAATGGAGATAGTCAGGTTTTATATGTTGCCAATTTCTCCAAAAAGCCTGTTGAAACCGACCTAGGTGTAGAATTTTCAGGGAAAGATGTGATGAAAGGTGATACCAAAACCTTAAAAGCAGGTGATAAAATCAAATTGAAACCTTGGGAGTTTTTTATTTTAGAGAAATAATTTCAGTTTGACTGCAGATCAAAAAGTACTCTTGGATCAAGGCTTGCTATTGCCTTTGATGGAGGAGTTTTATACAATTCAAGGAGAAGGATTCCACACCGGAACCGCAGCCTATTTTACCCGTATTGGCGGTTGTGATGTAGGTTGTCATTGGTGCGATGTTAAAGAAAGTTGGGATGCCAGTATTCATCCATTAACATCTATTGATGCTATCGTTGAAAATGCTTCTCAATTTCCGGCACGTACCATTGTTATTACCGGAGGAGAGCCATTGATGTATAACTTATCCGCCTTTTCGAAGCAATTAAAAGACAGGGGATTTTCAGTTCATATTGAAACTTCCGGATCGTATCCGTTAAGCGGAAATCTCGATTGGATTTGTTTAAGTCCTAAGAAAACCCTTCCTCCCTTGCCTGAAATTTTGCCCAAAGCCAATGAACTAAAATGCATTATCTATAACCAAAATGATTTCCAATGGGCCGAAGAACATGCCAAAAAAGTACATGAAAAATGTCGTTTGTTTTTACAGCCCGAATGGAGTAGGAGGGAGAAGATGATGCCGGCTATTATTGATTATGTAATGGCTAATCCCCAATGGAGGGTTTCACTCCAAACTCATAAATACATGAACATACCTTAAATTGAAAAGGCTAAAACTTTATCAATCTTCGCATGTCAAATTCTTTACTTTTGCAATCCTTAAAACTATTCATTTAAGAACATGAACTACGCACAAATCGCTGATTTACTTGGAGATAAAGCCTCCTACTTTTTAGATCATTCCTGCAAAACAATTACAAAAGACACCATTGCCCAACCGGGAGGTGATTTTGTGGATCGGATTTTTGCAGGTACCAACCGCAATAATCAAGTAATGCGTAGTTTGCAATCAATTTATGGAAACGGACGTTTGGCCAATACCGGATATGTAAGTATATTACCTGTAGATCAAGGTATTGAGCATTCAGCAGGTGCATCCTTTGCTCCGAATCCTATGTTTTTTGATCCGGAAAACATCGTGAAATTAGCAATTGAAGGTGGTTGCAATGCCGTTGCTTCTACTTATGGTGTTTTGGCAACCTGCTCTAGAAAATATGCCCATAAAATTCCTTTTATTGTAAAAATTAACCACAACGAGTTTTTATCCTATCCTAATAAATTCGATCAAATTATGTTTGGTTCGGTGCGTGAAGCTTGGAATATGGGAGCAGCCGCTGTTGGAGCAACCATTTATTTTGGTTCTGACGAATCGGCCAGACAAATAATTGAAGTTGCACAAGCTTTTGAAGAAGCACATGAATTAGGCATGGCAACCATTTTGTGGTGCTATACCCGAAATTCAGCATTCAAAAAAGATGGAGTGGATTACCACACCAGTGCTGACTTAACCGGACAAGCCAACCACCTAGGTGTAACCATTCAAGCTGATATCATTAAACAAAAGTTGCCAACCAATAACGGCGGTTACAATGCTGTAAATTTTGGTAAAACCCATCCAAAAGTTTATTCCGAACTAACTACCGATCATCCAATTGATTTGTGTCGTTACCAAGTTGCCAATTGCTACATGGGTAAAATCGGCTTAATTAATTCAGGTGGTGAATCCAAAGGCGCTACCGATTTACAAGAAGCCGTTACAACTGCTATTGTAAACAAACGTGCCGGTGGTCAAGGACTTATTTCAGGTAGAAAAGCCTTCCAAAAGCCTTTTGCTGAAGGAATTTCTATGTTGAATTCTATTCAGGATGTGTATTTGTCCAAAGAAATTACTGTAGCCTAATTACGCTAGCTTGTGAGTTGGTTTAAACGAATTAGACAGGGAATTACCACCACTACCCGGGAGAAAAAAGAAACTCCGGAAGGGTTGTGGTACAAATGTCCTCAGTGCAAACACATTGCCACCGCGGCTGACAATGAAGCCAACTTGTGGGTTTGCGTAAAATGCGCCTACCATCAGCGAATTAATTCAAGAGAATATTTTTCAATTCTTTTTGATGAAGGTGAATACCATGAATTGTTCCAAAAACTAAGAAGTGGAGATCCGCTCGATTTTTCCGATACTCAGCCTTATAAAGATCGAGTTGAGAATACAATTCGTAAAACCAGACTAAAGGATGCCATGGCTGTTGCGGTAGGCGATGTAGAAGGTGAATCCATCTTAATTGCCTGCATGGATTTTAATTTCATAGGTGGTTCCATGGGCAGTGTGGTTGGTGAAAAAATTGCCCGTAGCATCGATTATTGTATTGAACATAAATTACCATTGGTAATTATTTCCAAATCGGGTGGGGCAAGGATGATGGAAGCTGCATATTCTTTAATGCAAATGGCAAAAACCTCGGCTAAACTTACTCAATTGGCTCAGGCTAAATTGCCCTATATTTCCATGTTAACCGACCCAACTACCGGCGGTGTTACAGCTTCTTATGCCATGTTGGGAGATATCAATATATCTGAACCAGGTGCTTTAATCGGATTCGCAGGCCCAAGGGTGGTTAAAGAAACAATTGGTAAAGAACTTCCTCCGGGATTTCAAACAGCGGAATTTGTGCTTGAACATGGATTTTTAGACAAAATTGTTGAACGGAAGGATCTTCGACATTTTTTATCAACCATGGTTAAATTATTCGCTCAGTAAGATGCATATCATAGACGTTAGGAATGTAACCAAAAGATACCACGGGCATACCGCCCTGGAAAATGTAACTATTTCAGTAAATGAAGGCAGTGTTTTTGGACTTCTAGGTCCAAACGGTGCAGGGAAAACGTCTTTAATTCGAATTATCAACCAAATAACCGGCCCCGATGAAGGCCAGGTTCTTTTTAAAGGCGAAACCCTTCAACCTAAACATACGGCCATGATTGGGTATTTGCCCGAAGAAAGAGGCTTGTATAAAAAAATGGAAGTTGGTGAGCAAGCTCTTTATTTGGCCAGATTAAAAGGATTAAGTAGAAAAGATGCTCTTGCAAAATTAAAATACTGGTTCGAAAGGTTTGAAATTCAAGATTGGTGGAAGAAAAAGGTTGAAGAATTATCCAAAGGTATGGCTCAAAAAGTTCAATTTATTGTAACTGTTTTGCACGAACCACCTTTACTTATCCTTGATGAACCTTTCAGCGGCTTTGATCCAATTAATGCCAACCTGATAAAAAACGAAATATTAGAACTACAGAAAAAAGGCTCTACCATCATCTTCTCAACCCATAACATGTCATCCGTTGAAGAAATGTGCGACCACATTGCTTTAATTAATAAATCCAAAGTGGTTCTGGATGGCAATGTGAATGATATCCGAAAACAATTCAGAAGCATGACCTATGAAGTGGAATTGTCGGATACCAATTCTATTAAACTTTCCAATGCCTTGTGGACAAATTTTGAATTGGGTGAAATAAAAAACGTTGATAGCAATACCATAAGAGCGAAAATTAAATTATTGAATAACAATACTTCCAATGATTTAATTAAAGTATTACTAGATGTTGGGCATATTGATTCTTTCCGAGAATTAATTCCTTCCATGAATGATATTTTTATTTCTGCTGTGGTGGGAAGTGGTGAGGAAATGCCCATTCTTACGGAATAATTTTCAACAAGGATTTTTTTAACGCCCATTCATTGCTTTCTGATTTATTTTCGTGGCTATGAAATCAGTTCGAATTGCGGGTGCTCAAGGTTTTTATGGCGATAGTCCAATGGCGGCCATTAAAATTGTTATGGAACGTGGTGCCGACTACCTGGTACACGATGCCTTAGCGGAATTAACCTTATCTATTTTACAAAAAGATCGTCAAAAGGACCCAAGTTTGGGGTATGCCCGCGATATTGAATTGCTTGCTAACACCTGCTATCCGGCAGCCATTATGCAAGGTATGAAAATCGTAACTGATGCCGGCGGACTCAATCCTCAATCTGCCGCCCAAAAGGTGGCTGCCGGTTTGGCTAAAAACGGAGTAAAAGGCTGTAAAATTGCAGTTGTAACAGGTGATGATTTATTGGATAAAATCCCTTCCATGTTGGAGCAAGGAGAAATATTGGCCAACCTGGACTCTCAATTACCTTATGCGGAACAAACCCACGATATTGCCAATGCCAATGTTTATATTGGTTGTAAATCGGTGGTGGAAGCATTGCAGGCCGGAGCCCAAATCGTCATTACCGGTAGGGTGGCCGATCCTTGCCTGTTCCTGGCCGTGCTGGTTTATGAATTTGGCTGGAAATTAGAAGGCGACCTCAATCAATCCGATTTAAACCTCTTGGCTTCGGGTATAACGGTCGGACATGTGTTAGAATGTGGCGGACAAGCAAGTGGTGGAAATAGCTATTCCGAATGGCCTATGGATTATTCCGTTAGTAATTTGGGTTACCCAATTGCCGAGGTTTTCGAAGATGGAACTGCCTTGTTTTCTAAATTGGAAAGTCAAGGTGGTAAAGTAAGCCGCAATACCATTCGCGAACAATTGGTTTACGAAATTCACGACCCTTCTCATTACATTACACCGGATGTAATTGTTGATTTAACCTCCATTTCACTCACCGAGGAAAAAGAAGGTTTGGTAAAATTAACCGGTGTAAAAGGCAAGCCTCGTCCGGAAAAGCTGAAATTATGCATTGGCCAAAATGAGGGTTTTATGAGCGACCAATTCTTTTTCTTTTCCTGGCCCTTTGCGTACGAGAAAGCCCAAAAGTTCATTCAGGCAGCTCAAGAAATTTGGAGTACCCTTCCTATCAAAATTGAACGCAAAGAGTTTCAGCTCATCGGAATTAACGGTATTCACGGAAATGCAGCGCCCTTGCCTCCCAAAGAAATTCTAGACAATCTCAATGAAATCGGCATTCGGGTGGTGGTAAAACATTCCGATACCCGAACCGGAAAAATGGCCTTTCAATCCATCATTTGTCTTGGTTTGAACGGTCCTCCCGGCGTGGTTGGTATTCCGGGTTGGGGCAAGCAGGATCGCCAATTGCTGAGTTTGTGGCCTACCTTAATCGAACGGAAGTGGGTGAGCGAAAGTTGGGAAATTATAGAAAGTTAATCCCTTATAATCCGGGTTTTTAACCGGTTTTTCACTAGTTTTAATTGTTTTAAGGTTCTTGTTTTTAGGCGGGCCCCCTTCCGCCTACAAACTTATGTGCAAAATCCACCTTGGAATGCAAGGCGTTCGGGTCACGCTATCGGTTGTAGTCCTCGTAGCCCTTGGCTAGCGCCGCGTGCTCCTGTGGGCTACTTACCTCTATCGTTGCCCGAGGTGCAAACCCATACTTCCGTATTTTGAACTACCATTCTTATACCAATATTATTGGAGAAATAGTCCAAAACCTATTTCGAAAATTACAGTGGTAAATGCCGATGCTAAAGCTGTTTAGGCAAATTAATGCGAAGCATAATTGGACCATTACTGATTGGCTATCGGTATTAAGTGTTTAACCTAGTTATCCAATTGAATTTTATTCAATAAAAAAGGTAGCCATTCGATGAATAGCTACCTTATTTAATCCTTAAAAACGAAATTCCAATATAACGCCTCGTATTACCTTACTTGGCTTTGAAATTTGTTGGAGTTTTTACATGTGAATGGCACGTTTGGCAGTAACATCCAACGCTGCTTCTTTGATCGCTTCCATGTAAGTTGGGTGTGCATGACTCATTCGGGCGAGGTCTTCAGCGCTGGCTCTAAATTCCAGGGCAGTAACACCTTCGCCAATCATATCAGCGGCTCTGGCGCCTATGATATGAACACCTAAAATTTCATCTGTTTCAGCATCAGCTAAAAGCTTAACAAAACCGTCCAGGTCCATACTGGCTCTTGCTCTGCCAAGGGCTCTAAATGGAAACTGTCCTGATTTGTATTTTCTGCCATCTTGTTTTAGTTGTTCTTCTGTAAAACCCACTCCGGCAACTTCAGGCCAGGTGTAAACAACTCCCGGAATGGCATTGTAATTAATATGTGGTTTTTGACCGGCTATAGTTTCAGCTACAAAAACGCCTTCTTCTTCAGCTTTGTGAGCAAGCATTGCGCCTTTTACCACATCTCCAACAGCATAAATGTTGGGTACATTGGTTTGTAAATGAGCATTTACCTCAATTCGACCTCTTTCGTCGGTTTTTATACCTGCATTTTCTAAGCCAAGTCCTTGAGTGTAGGCCTTTCTGCCAACAGCAACAAGACAATAATCTCCTTTAAATTCAACTTCTTTGCCATTTTTATCTGTAGCGGCAACGGTAACGGTTTTGCCTTTGGCTTTTACACCGGAAACCTGGTGGCTCATGTGAAATTGAAAACCAATTTTGCCTAGAACCCTTTGCAGTTCTTTGCTTAAACTGCCATCCATTCCCGGAATAATTCGATCAGCGTATTCAATAACCGATACTTTAGAACCTAAGCGAGCATAAACCGAACCCAATTCCAACCCAATTACTCCACCTCCAATTACCAACAAATGTTCCGGAATCTCCTTCATTTGGAGTGCTTCGGTGCTGGTAATAATTCTTTTTTTGTCTACTTCTATTCCCGGTAGAGAAGCGGGTTTTGAACCGGTAGCAATAATAGTTTTAGCCGATTCAATGATATCACTGCTTCCATCGTCCTTCGTAATTTTGATTTGGGTTGGGGATTCGAATGAACCTAAACCATGAAAAACGGTGATTTTATTTTTCTTCATCAGGAAATTGACTCCATCTACATTGGCCTTCACTACTCCGTTTTTACGTTTAATCATTTGATCTAAATCGGCTTGAACGGAGTCGGTTAAAATGCCATGCTCACGGAAGTTGTGAATGGCATTATGAAAATGTTCGGAGCTATCGAGTAAGGCTTTGGAAGGAATACAACCAACATTGAGACAAGTGCCACCCAAGGTTGAATATTTTTCAATGATTGCAGTTTTAAAGCCTAATTGTGCACAGCGAATAGCTGCTACATATCCACCGGGTCCGGAACCGATTACGGTTACATCAAATTTTTCCATAGTTTAAATCTGAGTGCGAAGGTAAGTATGTTCATTTTTGAAGAACATGTTGTTTGCATATTTTTCTTGAAGTTTTTCAAATGGAAGAATTTTGGTAAGATGTTTGCATACCCAAAGAAAAAGAGAAATGATGAAGCACTATTTACCCATTCTGATTCTGACATGTTTATTGGGATTGAGTTCCTGCATGCATACTGCACAATTGGAAGTATTAAAGCCATCCGATATTACCATTGATCCTCAAATAAAAACCATTGTATTGGTGAATCGATACAAACCTGACAACAACAATGCCTGGCAGAATGTGGTGGAAGGATTTTTTACCGGTGAGTTCATGTTTACCGACCGAAAAGGTGCCGAAAATGCCTTGGAAGGATTGAGATCTGAATTGGCTAATAGTCCCAGATACAACTTGGTTTTGGCAAATAGGTATTTAGAAGGAAGTGGGGCCGGATATTTCCCCGATCCATTAAATACCGCAACCATCAATCAATTATGTCAACAGTTTAATGCTGATGCGGTATTGGCAATTGAAGTATTTGATAGTGATATTGCCATGTTTGCCAAGCCTATGCAACGTAAAACCATGGTGAATAAAAAAGAAGTAATTCAGAATTTCTTTGCTGCGACCGAGAATGTAAAAGTGACCATGGGTTGGAGAATTTATCAGCGCGGAAATGGAGCAATTTTAGATCAACACCAAATGTATAATCAAATGCAGTTTAATGCGGAAGGACCTACCGAGATTGCTGCAAAAACGGCCTTGCTAAACCCGGAGCAAGCTGTTCTTAAAACTGCCTTTGAAGGAGGACAAGTTTATTCAAACCGAATCGCAGCTCGTTGGTCTAGGGTTGAACGCAGCTACTATACCAAAGCAAGAAAAGAAATTCGAATGAAACAGGCAGCCAAATATGCCGATGCCAGGCAATGGGAAAATGCTGCTGCCATTTGGAAAGATTTAGCTGTACTTCAGGATGAAAAAATTGCCGGTAGGGCTTGTTATAACTTAGCCGTAGCTTCGGAGATGCTTGGTAAACATGACTTGGCATTAACCTGGGCTAATAAATCGGCCTTTCAGTTTCACAATGCTTTAGCCAAGGATTATGTGGTTCAACTCAAACGAAGATTGGAAGAAATAAATCAATTAAATGTTCAAATGGACAAAAAGGAAGATTGATTAATTTTACCAAACCATGTATAGAAGACAATTTTTTAAAGGTTCAGCCATTGTAGGCGTTAGTTTAGCATTACCCAATTTATTGAAAGGTAGTTTTGGGTTAACCGACAGCAAAGGTTACCGAACCGTGTATCGAATATTAAATACCAGTAAGGAAAAGGTTGGAACTTTGCCCATACTAAGAGCCTTCGCCGGGGATCAGAACGACTATGTTTCACCTTATGTATTGTTTGACGAATTTGGGCCTGTTAATTTAACTCCCAATAGTCAACCCTTACGTGTTGACGCACACCCGCATGCCGGAATAGTGCCTACTACCTATTTTTTATCCGGAAACGGGCATCACCGGGACAGTTTAAATTACGATTTTCAAATAGGACGAGGAGATTTTATGATGTTTACCTCCGGAAGGGGAGCTATACACATGGAAGAAACCGGGCAAAAGCTTTATGAGGAAGGTGGGTTGTATCATGGATTTCAGATTTGGTTAAACATGCCTGCAAAATATAAGTTTTCTGCCCCAGCAACGGATGTGCATAGAGAAGATAAAATGGCTAATTTGAAAACCAAGGACTATGCCGCCAAAGTTATTTTGGGAGAATTGTTTGGTGCCAAATCAAAAATTGAATTGTTATCACCTGCTTTTTATTACCACATTCAGGTAAAACCCAATGGAAAACTGGAAATTCCTGTTAACCCAACCCATAATGTTTTTGTATATGTAATTAAAGGTACTATTGAAACTAGTGGAAATAAAATTGTGAATACCAATCAAGTAGCATTGTTTGAACGAGGAAAGGATTTGGTACCTGTATTTTCAAAAGAAGGAGCAGATGTATTGGTTTTAGGCGGTCAATCGCTTCAAGAGCCGGTGTATAGTTATGGTCCTTTTGTAATGAATACAGAGGCTGAAATTAAGCAATGCATACAGAATTATCAAAGTGGGAAAATGGGTAATCCGGAGGTGGTAAATGGGCGGCGATAACCAAGTGGTGTATGCAGTGCTGTTGGAAGTGGCAACAGGATGAAGATTGACAAAGGCAAAACAGCAACTAAGCTAAACCTGATAGAGGCAAATAGCTTTGCGGTTTTAGGTTTAGCAGAATTGGTTTAAAAGGAAATTTACTAGGGTTTGCAGAAAATAAAAACCGCAAACTATAGCCGATAGCAGGGATGCAGCCCATTCGGGTCACAGAAGATTGTTTACAAAAAAATAAGAAACAATTAAACTAAAGCGCCTATTAACGTGGCAATTCATGCTTACTTTGTGGGCATGAAACCAATTTTAGCGATATATTCCGGATTAGGCTTAATGGCATTAGGCATAAGTTTAAATGCTCAAAATCAAGTATTTCAACCTGTTTTGTACAATTATCAGAATAAAACAGTGGTATTACCGGCAGGATTTAGCTATCAGGTTTTATACTCGGCCGGAGATGAAGTGTTTAATGCAAAAGGAGTGAGTTCGCCGGGGAAAGATGAGCAAGACATGGTAGTTTATGTTCCTATCAATAATTCGAGCGAGCATGGTTGGTTATATGTAAGCCAGGAAGGACGAAAGCCGAATAAAATTTTGGGCGATGGAGGAGGAGGCACCAGGATGGAAATTAAGAAAGAAGATGGAAAATGGAAAGTAGTAGGAGGGAAGGAGGCAATTGATTTTTCTACGGTTGGAGAAACGTATAGAAATTGTGGTGGAGGACTTACACCGCATGGAACCATTGTTACCATGGAAGAAGAGTTTCCGACCGGAAATGCTGAAATTTTGAAATCGTCGGGCATACAGGATACTTCGGCCATAAATGGAAAGCCCAGGTATTTGAATTATGGTTGGGCTGTGGAGGTTGACCTGGAAAACAAGCAGGCTTTGAGAAAATTAAAAGGTTTTGGAAGGTACAGGCATGAGGATGCGGAGTTTATGCCGGATGGGAAAACGGTTTATTTAAGTTCAGATAATAAGCCATCCATTTTATTCAAATTTGTGGCAGACCAAGCAGGAGATTATACCAAAGGGCAACTGTTTGCATATCAGGAAAGGGCAGATGATGGTTTTCCGACCTGGATTTCGTTACCCATGCGAGAAGATGCTTTGGAGAATAGTATTGAAATAGCTGTAAAACGAGGAGCAACTATGTTTATTGACCAGGAATGGTTGCAACGAATTGGGGATAAGCTGTATATATCGGAATCGGGATCCGGACATTTTGATTTTTATTATGAGGTTGGTTTAGGTGGAAGACCTGCAGCGCATCTGGAACGCTTGTGTAAGAAGAAAGGACAGGAATATGAGGATCCTTATGGAAGGATTTTGGAATTAGATTTACAAACCAATCAGATTCGGGTTTATTTAAATGGAGGAGTATCAGAAAAGGATCCCAATTTTTGTTTTGCAAGTCCGGATGCGATGACTGTAGCCAAAATTAAGGGCAAGGAATGGTTAGTTATAAGTGAAGATTCGCAAGGGCAATTAAATGGCAAGGCAAGCGAAGAAATTGTGAAACGTGGAGAAACTTACAATGAGGTTTTCTTTTTAGATCCATCATTGAAACAGCCTGTTTTAGAAGATTTGCAACGGTTTATGATGGCACCGGAAGGTAGCGAAACCACTGGCAATATGTTTACACCGGATGGTACAACCTATTTTGTTTCCATACAGCATCCTAATCCGGCCAATCCTGCTCCGTTTAACAAGTCATGCGTACTTGCGATAACCGGTTTTTAGTGTGGTTGAATGAAGGCATCGAGTACGGGTTTACCATCCCAGCATTCTGGAATGGTAAGTCCGAGCAGGTAGGCTAGTGTTGCAGCGGTATCGATGGTTACTACAGATTTGTTTTTAAGGGGATGATTGAGTTTTATACCGGGGCCGGTAATGATCCAAGGGATATTCATCTCACCCTCGGTAATCCAGCCATGGTGTTTTCCTCTTCCTCCATGGTCTGCAGTAAGAATAATGGTAGTTTGTTCCAAAATGCCTTTTGCTTCAAGCGCTTGGATGACCAATCCAACCAGGGAATCTACCTTATGCACATCGCGGTAGTATGCCGGAGTTTTGTGTCCGTAGGTATGACCGGCATGATCTACATTGTCGAAATGCAAAAAGAGTAGGTCGGGCATACCGGATTGGATGGTTTGAATGGCATAGAATGCGGTGGAATCTTCGGTATGGGTGCAACGATCGAGGTAAACATCGGATAAATTAACGAATCGATTGTATTCGTCCCAATGGTGCAGGAGTATGGTTTTCTTTTCGGGTTTTTGTTCGTGGAGTAGGGTATAAACGGAAGGCCAAAGTTGACCCGGTTTTCTGCCACAATATGCTTTTTTAGTTGCCTTTTCGAGGGAGAATCCATTTTTTGGAATCTGGGTTTTACGGGGTTTAGCCCCCATAACCATGCTTGCCCAATTGGGGCTGGATGAACTTGGATAGATGCAACGAGCTTTGAAGGTATAACTGCCTTTACTCCAAAGTTTCTGAATATTTGGGGTATTGGCATGTGGAAAAGCATAACCACCTAATCCATCGATACCAATGAGCAGAATGTACTTTCCACCGTTGGTAGTTTGGGCAAAAGATGAAGAAATGTTAATAAGTGCTGAAAAAAATAGTAGATTTAACAATTTCATCATGGCGGGTTGGCTTGGAATAAAAATATATTTGACGGCCTGCAATTATACCTTAAATGTATCATATAAAACCGATTGTATTCAAGACACTCCTATTATTTATAATTCCGTTTATAGGTATTGGACAAAAGATTACACATGGTCCGGTAGTTGGAGGAGTAACGGAATCGGGGGCCAGAGTGTATGTGAGAACGGTAGCGCCTATGTCGGGCAAACTGGTATTGGAGAATGGAGATTGGAAGGGGGAATGGTTGTTTGATACCAAACCGGAGCGGGATAATTCCATGATAGTGGATGTAGATGGGTTGAAATCAAATACCTTGTATGCAATAAAGTTTTATTTTGAGTCAGAAAGACCGGATTCGCTGCAAGGCTCTTTTACAACCTTTCCAAAACCTGGTGAGCCCGGTAATTATGTGTTTGTTACCGGTTCGTGTCAGGAATCGGAAAACATGCGCACCTTTGATAGGATGGCTGAACTTAAGCCAAGAATGATGATTCATACCGGAGATTTTACCTACCCAAGTTATCAGATGGGTGATGAATATCCATTTACGTATGAGGCGGTGCAAGAGTCGTTTAGAAGGAGGTATCAGGAAAAGCGCATGAAGGAAATGTTAAGGACGGTTCCAATTGCCTATATAGCGGATGATGATGATGGTTGGGGATGTGCGAGGGAAGAAGGTTCGGCCGGTGTAAGTATTGAGATGCAGCAGCGAGGGAAGAAGAAGAAAAAGGTAGTGGTCAACAAATTACATACTACAAAATTTTCCCAATTAGAGCGAAGCAATTGCAAACGAGGTTATGTAGAGAATTTTCCTGGATATGCTTTGGTAGATAGTTCGGATGGGTTTTACCATTCGTTTGTGATGGGTAATTGTGAATTTATTTTCCTGGATACCCGATTTACGGCCGATTTAAACTACAGGAATTTCAAATATGACAGTTTAAAAAACCATTGGTCGTTTGCTCCGGACAGCAATGTAAGGCTAATTTCAAAAAAGCAGATGGATTGGGCCAAGCAAAAGCTAAAGGAATCGAAGGCTGATTGGAAATTTTTGGTTTGTGGATTGCCATTTAACCAGAATTTAAAACACCTGATTGATTTAGGAATAAAGACCCAGGATATTATTGCCGGAGATGCCGGTGAAAAGGGGACAGGCTTGCGTATAGCAAGTTCATTTTCACAGTATTGGGCAGGATTTCCTTATCAATCCAATGAGTTGCTTGCTTTTTTAAAGAACAACCAGATAAAGGATGTTATTGTGATTAGTGGAGATACCCACCACAATGTGATGGACGATGGAACGAATGGAGGTTTACCTGAAATCAATGCCAGTGGTTTAGCTGTTGCGGGGACTCATTTAGCCTATTACATGAATAAATTTTGCAAATTGATGGGGTATCCACGGTATGATAAATTTGTTTGGAACCATGGTGGAGGAGGTTTAAAAGGCAATAAGAATTTCAAAAACCAATTTGGTAAGGTGGAGGTAATGGGAAAGGAAAAAGTTAGGTTGAGTGTAGTTGATGAAAGCAATGTTACCTTAGCTGTGATGGATATTACTCATTCCAGCATCAATAAATTAAAGGCAAAGAAGCCGGCCTATTTCAGGAAATTGGAAAGGCGTTATCGAAATCCCAAACCAACTGCATGGATAAAGTTTGCCAAATGGATGGCGAGAATAATTTTTAAGCAATCATAAAATCAAATAGAAAATACCATTTACTTCCCCTCGTATGAATAAACCAGTACTTACCTTCCTATTTACCTTATTTACTTTTGCAGCAGTTGCGCAAAATGGAATTGTTTCCGGATTTGTCAAGGACAAAGCAAATGGTGAAAAACTCATCGGTGTTGCCATCTCTGTGGATGGTGTTGCCAAGGAAGTTACCGGATTGGAAGGTGACTTCAAATTGACACTTAGAGAGGGGCCTCATGTATTGAAGTTTTCTTATATGGGATATGAGAACCTGGAAGAAAAGGTGAATGTAAAGAACAAGGAGTTATTGAATTTGACCATCGAAATGGTAGGGAGGAAGAGCCAGTTAAAAATGGTTGTAATTTCTTCGAGTCAATATGAAAAAGATTTAGCCAGGGAAAATGTATCCGTGGAGGTATTGACCAAAGCACAGATAAAAAACACGAATTCTATTGACTTATCTGAAACTGTCAACCGGGTAGCCGGGGTTCAGGTTCAGGATGGACAAGTAAGTATTCGTGGAGGGAGCTCGTATTCCTATGGTGTTGGTTCCAGAACTGCCGTAATGGTTGATGGATTAACCATTGCCAGCGCTGACCTGGGAATGAACCAGTGGTCGTTTGCTCCGATTGAAAATGCCGAACAGGTGGAAGTGATTAAAGGGGCTTCTTCCGTTGTTTATGGTTCATCAGCCTTGAATGGTGTAATAAACATGCGTACAGCTTGGCCAAAATCAGAACCGGAGACAGAAATTACAGCTTTCACCCAGGTATTTGGGGCTCCTGAAATTGATTCCATGCGTTGGTGGCCGGAAGGTTCAGCACCCAGTACTTCAGGAATTAGTTTTTCAGACAAAAGAAAGATTGGGATTTTAGATTTAGTGTCAGGGGGGAATTTGTATATTACCAATAGTTATCTGGATCAAGGCAATTCGGTTAGGGGAAGGCTTGATATGAAAACCCGCATCAATAGTAAGAAAAAGCCGGGTTTACAATATGGTTTGGATTTTAACTGGCAACGAGAAAACAATGGACTATTTTTCCTTTCTCACAATTTGGACGATAGTGCATATGTTGCCAGTAGTTGGTCCGATAACAGGTATATGCAAACCTATATAGACCCACATCTTACTTATTCAGGAACCAATGGAGCAAAGCATACCTTAAGATTTAGGTATTTAAATGTTTTCAGATGGGGTAATGGCGATGATCCCAATGCAAACTCACATTCAATTAATGGAGATTACCAATTTCAGAAAAAATTTAAAGAAAAAGCCATACTTACTTGTGGTTTACCCTTAAGTGCGGGCTTTTCGAGAAGCAATTTATATCCGGGTTTACGAATTAATTATTTCGGTGCTGTTTATACACAAGGAGAATACTTTGTTGGCAAGCGATTTTCGGCGACTGCCGGGGTAAGGTACGAGATTAATGGTGTAGATACCATGGTACAATGGGGGATTCCTGTATTTAGGTCAGGTATTAATTATCAAATTGCCAAATTTACTTTCTTGAGGGCTAGTTACGGTCAATCGTATAGACAACCAACTATTGGTGAGCGTTATGTTGATGCAAGTTTTTCCATTTTGAAAATAGTACCTAACCCTAATTTGGATGTGGAAAAAGGCTGGAGTGCTGAAATTGGTTTAAAACAAGGTTTTAGAATTGGCAATTTCAATGGATTGTTGGATGCGGCGCTCTTTTGGCAGGAATACGATAAATTCGTGGAATATCGGTTTGATTTATATACCTATAAAGGCTCGCAGGGACAAGATACCACCAGTTTTGGTTTAAAACCATTTAATGTTGCAGGAGCCAGAATTGCAGGATACGAAATTGGACTAATGGGCGAGGGAAATATTGGTGAATTTAAGATTCGGGTAATGGGAGGTTATACCTATACTTTCCCGGCTGATTTGGATTCCAATTCTAACATTCGAAGTGCCAAAAATTACATCAAAGATTTTTTCAAATACGCCACCAAACGAATTGATAGTACATATGCTTACAACAATATACTCCAATTTAGAAACCGACATTTGGTAAGAGGAGATATTGAAATAACTTACAAAAAACTATCTATTGGTTATACCATTTATTACGGAAGTTTCCCGGAGAAAATTCCGGCTATTTTTAGTTTGGTAGATGATTTTTTAAATTACAACTACAATGAATATCAACGTAAGCATATTAAAGGTGATTTGGTAATGGATATTCGTGCGGGATTTGATATTACATCCAAAATAAGACTTGGATTTGTATGTAAAAACTTAACTAATCATACTTATTCCACCAGACCCGGTATTATGGAAGCTCCTAGGAATTTCACTTTACAGGTTAGGTATAAAATTTAGTTCCTTCCATGAAAAATGTAATCGCCTCTTTGCTTGTTGCTGGAATTAGTATAGGATGGCAACAGGTTTATTCACAGCATAAAATTCGAATTGGTTTTGGAAGTTGTATAAGTCAGGATAACGAACAAAAGATTTGGTATAAAGTAAATGATTTACATCCTGATTACTTTTTGTTTTTGGGAGATAATATTTATGGAGACACCCAAAATATGGCTGTTTTAAAGGCAAAGTATGGTCAATTGGGGTCTAAACCGGGATTGCAAAAATTATGGGAGAAAACTAAAGTTTTAGCAGTTTGGGATGATCATGACTATGGGGTAAATGACGGAGGAAAGGAATATCCTAAAAAGGAAGAAAGCAAGGAGATTTTCCTGGATTTTTTTAAAGAACCGGCTGAAAGTGAACGCAGAAAACATCCTGGAATTTACCATCAATTGGTTGTTGGACCAGAAGGGGAGAGGGTACAGTTTATTTTATTGGATTGCAGAACATTTCGGGATAAATTATGCAGGGTTGGAAAGGATGAAGATTGTTATGGTGAATATGGAAAATGTGAAGATTCCACTAAAACCATGCTTGGTGAAGAGCAATGGAAATGGCTGGAAGAAACTTTAAAAGTGCCGGCGGATATTCGAATAGTTTGTAGTAGTACCCAGTTTTTAGTTGATTTTAATGGTTGGGAAGCTTGGGCCAATTTTCCCTATGAAAGAGAAAGAATGATGCGATTGATAGAAAAAACCAAAGCCAATGGATTGTTCTTTGTTTCTGGAGATGTTCATTATTCTGAAATGTCCAAATTGAAAAGGACGAATGCTTACCCGTTCTACGATCTTACTTCGTCGGGTATGACCCATGGGCATAGCTGTGCAGGAGAAAATATTCATCGGATTCATGGTGCTTATATGAAGCCTAACTTTGGTTGGATTGATATTGAATGGAAAGGAATGGAAACCTTGATTACTTTGAAAATTATCAGTGAGGAAGGAGAAGTTAAAATTGAACATCCGATTTACCTTAAAGAATTGCAGTTCTAAATGAAAAAAGTTGGATTGCTGTTGGTATTTGTCATTACACACCTGATGGCGTTTTCCCAGACTGAAATTCAACTATTGAGTTATAATATCCGATTCAACAATCCAATGGATGGAGTTTCGGCCTGGCCCAAACGAAGGACAAACTTGTTGGATAGTTTGAGACATTTGAATGGTTCTATATATTGTTTCCAGGAAGTTTTAGCAGGACAATTCAATGATTTGCAAAAAGGATTGCCTGAATATGAGGCTTATGGAGTTGGAAGGGATAATGGAAAAAGAAAAGGAGAAATGGTTCCTATTTTCTATAAAATATCGGAATGGATTTGTTTAGAAAAAGGAAGTTTTTGGTTAAGTGAAACACCTGAAAAGCCAGGAAAAGGTTGGGATGCTAACTTGCCAAGGATAGTTTCCTGGGTGAAGTTAAAGTCTAAAAGCAATGGAAAAATTCTCCTTGTTTTCAATACGCATTTTGATCATAAAGGTCAAGAGGCCAGAATTCAATCGGGATTGTTGTTAAAGAGTAAAACCGAAGAAATTGCCGGAAATGATCCTTATGTGGTCTGTGGCGATTTGAATTTGAACCCTGAACATAGCAGCTATGCCGTTTTGACTCAAAGCCTAAATGATAGTCGCAAAGTGGCTGGTGAAGTTCTGGGAACTGACTATAGTTTTGCCGGTTTTGAAATTTATTATCCTCCTTTTCCACTTAATCGAATAGATTATATATTTACTCATAAGTCAATGAAAATCAAAAAGTATGATTGTCCGGACTGGAAGAATGATACCCTTCATTGGCTTAGTGACCACCGTCCTGTTGTTATTCAATTTAATCCATTTCCTACTCCATAAAATTACTGAACATGAAACGATTTTTCTTTTTGGCAATTGGTATCTTAGTTGTTCAATTTGTATTTTCTCAGAATAAGAAACCAATAACTACTATTGATCCCAGCAAAATTGATATTGTAAGAGATTCATTTGGGATTCCCCACATTTTTGCAAAAACGGATGCTGAGGTTGCTTATGGATTGGCCTGGGCAACGGCTGAAGATGATGTAGACAATGCCCAATTCATGCTTAGCACTATGTGCGGTAGATTAGGACAAAGGCAAGGAGTTGATGGCGCCAAGATTGATTTTGCTGTTCAGTTTTTAGGGGTTGTTGATTATGTTGATAAGGTTTATGAAAAGGAAATTCCGGACGATTTTAAAAAGGTATTGGAGGGATATGCAGCAGGAGCCAATGCCTACTTTTATGCCCATCCTGAAAAATTATGGAATAAAAAACTACTTCCAATTCGTCCGCAGCATTTAGTGGCCGGTTATATGTTAGGAATGGCTTTGATGGGTGGAGTAGAAGGTACGGTGAGAAGAATGGTGGATGGAACTATTATTCATGATATGCCAAAACCTGAAGACGGAATTGGATCGAATGCCTTTGCTTTTAATTCTTTAAAGACAAAAAATGGAAGCACCTTTTTGGCTGTTAATGCCCATCAACCCATTGAAGGCCTTTTGTCGTGGTATGAAGCGCATGTTTGCAGTGAAGAAGGTTGGAATATTATTGGTGCCTTGTTCCATGGTTCAACCACCATTTTTTTAGGAACCAATGAGAATTTAGGTTGGGCGCATACCACCGGGCAATTGGACGAAATCGATACTTATAAATTAACTATGCATCCTAAAAAGAAGTACTGGTATAAGTTTGATGGTCAATGGAAAAAGCTGGAAACCCATCGAGCCAAAATGCATGTTGGATTAGGAAAGAAGCATAAGTTTGTAATAACGGTTCGAAAAAAGTATTGGACCAGTGTTTATGGACCTACCATGAAGAATGAGCATGGTTTTTTCTCGCTTCGAATGCCGGCACTGATCCAACCCAAAACTTCTCTGCAATGGTATCGAATGAACAAAGCCAGGAATTTTACTGAATTTAAAAAAGCACTCCAAGTTCAGGGTTTATCCAGACAAAATATTACCTATGCAGACAAAAATGATACTATTTTCTTTATTTCAAACGGGTTGATTCCTTTACGAAACAAGCATTACAATTGGAAAAAGGTTTTACCCGGAGATACCTCAGCAACTTTATGGAATAGCTACTTACCCATTGATAGTTTGGCTCAATTTTTAAATCCGGAATGTGGTTTTGTTTTCAATACCAACAATGCCGGTTACGAGGCTACCTGTTCCACTGAAAACGGAACCTTAGAAATGTATAACAAAGGAATAGGGTATGAGCCGGAATTTAATAACCGTAGTTTACGTTTTTATGAGTTAATGAATGAAAAATATGCCAATACTTTCATTGATTTTGAAGATTTCAAAAAAATAAAGTTCGATTATACTTTTCCAAAGCATATTACTTACAGAGGCCAATTTTGGTTGGACAATATTTTTAAGTTGGATCCAGGCAAATACCCTGATATTGCAGATGCAATAAATCGGATCAAAGCATTTGACCACGAAGCGGATACCATGGACAGAAATGCTTCAATTTTTATGTTTACCATATATAAAATGTTGAATGGTCCACATGAACGTTTAAAGGATTTGGATAAGGATGCTAAAAAAATGGAAGAAACCTTTGTTGCTTGTATTCGGGAGGCTCAGGCACATTTGATAACCTATTTTGGTAGTATTGATCAACCTTTGGGTAAAGTTCAGGTGTTGGAAAGAGGAGGGAAATATGTGGGATTAAATGGAGGTCCGGATGCGATACGCGCCGTTTTTGGACATATTCAGTCTGATGGCAGAATACGAATGGTTGCAGGTGATGGCTATATGCAATTGGTAGAATTTAAAAAAGATGGCCCCCATATCAATTCAATCAGTCCTTACGGAGCCAGTAGTTTTTCAAGCAGCAAACATTACAATGATCAAATGCATGCCTTTGGTAGACATGAATTGAAAAGAATGACTTTGGATAAAAAGGAAATCTACAAGAATGCCAAGCGGATTTACCATCCGCAATTGTAATACCGAATGGACATTAGGTTTAGTCCAATTTTATATATTAATTCTTGAATAAATTGGTCTAAACAGCTTTTGCCTCGGCATTTACCAATTTTAATTTATAAAAGCATTCGGACTATTTATAAATTAAAATTGTTGTAAGGTCAAAATTTCCTAGGTTTGGGAAAATTTATTGCCGGCAAATGGGCTGTTGTTTTATTTCATTCAGGCAAATGGAGTAATTCTATGAATTGCCTGAATTGCAGTGAATTCATAAATTACCATTGCGTTTATTAGATTAATACATTTTCAATATGACTTTAAAAGCATTAAATAGCGAGGTAACTGTTTTCTTAAACCAGTTAAACCATCCATTAAGAATTGAAATTGAGCATTTAAGAAATTATATCCTATCTGCCGACCATAATTTAACGGAAAACATTAAATGGAATGGACCTAATTACGCTTTCAACGGGGAAGACAGAATTACGATGAAAATCAACCCTCCTAAAACTATTCAGCTTATTTTTCATAGAGGTGCAAAAAAGCAAGAGCAACCCAACAACAAATTAATTGAAGACAATTCAAAACTACTTGTTTGGAAAGAAAACGACAGGGCTGTTGCTACCTTTAAGAACTTATCTGAAGTTGAAGTAGCAAAAGATGGTTTAATCCAGCTTGTAAAGAAATGGATAAAAGCCTAGAACTTTTCATCAGGCAAGCCTGAATGTTTTCATGAACTGAAACAAATTGCTGCCTGGATATATAACAAGTACCATTACTTCTGTTTTTTTGTTGGTTTATCCTTTTAATTCATTGAGTACATTTGAATAATCAATTATAAATTGGAGGCCATGAAGCAACTAAAGTCTATGCTAACTGTTTTTTCCATCTGCATTGGAATGAACCTTTTTGGGCAAACAAACAGGATAGACACTGCTGTTTACAATGCCCAAATTGGAATAGAAAACACCTTTTTATGGTTGATGAGCAATGGACAAACACGGTCGTATGTCTATTGCGGAGCTTGTACGGAAAGGGAAAGGTTTGGCACATTTCGGCTGAGTGGTGACACCATTTTTCGAAACGATACCATTCAAAATTTGTATGAAATGCACGAAGGAGGCAAGGAAAAAGTAACAAACTATGGCTCCTGGAAGGATACATTGTATTTAGATTTTGTTGATCAAACACGTTATCTTACTTACCAACCGGATAGGTTTAAAGAAGCGGCTGAAAGATATATGCAAACCGGTAACGGGTATTTGCTTTTATCCTTCTTTAAAGAAGTAGCAAAAAAGAAATAATCTCCAAAAGATAACTCAAAATTGATTTGGAATACATCCCACCACACTTGTCATTTGTTCACTTCGTTTCAAATGAAAAGTGCGGTATAAAATTGGGGCTCGTATGAAATAAACTGCTAATAAAAAGATTTTTAATGGCGATGCAGATTGGTTTTAAACCTGATAGAGGCAAATAGCTTTGCCTTTTTTACTGTAATAGGTTGCATGGAACGGGGAGTTTGAACTAAAACCAGTACAAGGCTAATAAAAAAGGCAAACTATAGCCGATAGCAGGGCTGAAGCCTATTCGGGTCACTGAAGATTGTTTCCAAAAAATAAAAAAAGGAATTTGATTCCAAGAAGCGTGGATTTGTATACATCCATCCGGGCAGAAGAAAGGACCTTTGCCCCATCAAAATTTACAACAATGAAAAAAGTGATATTAATTACAGGAGCAAGCTCCGGAATGGGTAAGGAAACAGCTAAAACACTTATTAAACAAGGTCATTTGGTTTATACAGTTGCCAGACGCATTGACCAGATGAAAGACCTGGAACAACTTGGAGGTTTTCCAATAAAAATGGATGTGACCAACGAAAATGAAATTCAGGCGGTATTGGATACCATTATTCAAAAAGAAGGAAAAATTGATGTACTGTGGAACAATGCCGGTTATGGTTTATATGGATCGGTTGAAGATGTTCCATTGGAAGAGGTGCGCAGACAATTTGAAGTGAATATTTTTGGTTTGGCCACCCTCACGCAAAAAGTTATTCCTTTTATGCGTAAAGCCAATCGGGGAACCATCATCAACACCTCATCGATGGGCGGAAAAATGTATACACCAATGGGAGCCTGGTACCATGCATCCAAACATGCACTGGAAGGATTTAGCGATTGTTTGCGTCTGGAATTAAAAGAGTTCCATATTAATGTGGTTATTTTGGAGCCCGGAATTATCGAAACCGAATTTGGTGAGGTGATGTTGGATAATATTACCAAGTATTCAGGAAAAACAGTTTATTCAGGCATTACCAACAAACTAGTGGCTGCCACCAAAGCTATGTATGCGAATGGAGGAGGTTCAAAACCGGCTATAATTGCTGAAACAATTTCGAAAATAGTGCAATCGGACAAGCCTAAAACTCGCTATAGAGTAGGGAAGTGGGCAAAACCGATGGTATGGATGCGTATATTCCTCGGAGATCGTATATTTGACAAAGTGGTAATGAGTCAAGTTTAAACCATGAAACCGATAATTCACCTTAAATCCATTTCGGATATTGAGTTGCTCATTCCGGGTTGGAAACCCAAGCATCCTCTGGTGGCCATTATAGATTTTGCCATGGTGGATGAATACATGCCTGAAGACACCCGTGTGAGTGCTGATTTTTACTCCATCATGTTTAAGAATTATTGCAGCAACCGAATTAAATATGGTCGCCAATCTTATGATTTTCAAGATGGAAGTCTGATTTGCATTGCTCCGAAACAAACCATAACTATGGATACCGAAATTGAGAAGAGGCCGGATAAACTCGGTTGGGGCTTGTTTTTTCATCCGGATTTGATACGGGGAACCAATTTGGGTGAAAAGATGGACGATTATAGCTTTTTCAGTTATGAGATGACAGAAGCCTTGCATTTGTCGGATAAAGAGAAGCAAATTCTTTGGGATGGAATACAAAAAATCCAAAACGAACTCGATGAAAACATCGATGTGCATAGTCAGACTTTAATAGTTTCCAATATTGAATTACTGTTGAATTATTGTTCCAGGTATTATGGTCGTCAATTTATAACTCGTAAATCAATTAACAGTGATTATGTAGCTCAGGTTGAACGAGTTATAAAGAACTATTTTAGAAATTCGGATGTTAGAAGCAATGGATTGCCTACGGTTAAGTTTCTGGCTGAACAAGTTCATCTTTCTCCCAACTATTTAAGCGATTTGTTGAAAAAAGAAACGGGTATGAATGCTCAGGATCATATTCATTATCACCTGATAGAAGAAGCCAAACGTATTTTGTTGAATACGGATCAAAATGTGAGTGAAATTGCCTATGAATTAGGGTTTGAATATCCGCAGTATTTTAGTAAACTATTTAAACTAAAAACAGGAAAAACTCCATTGGAATTTAGAAGCAGGAACTAAGGCAAAAAATCTAAAAGTGATTTAAAAAAAGTCCTAAGTTTGTGCTAACCCTTAAATTAAATATTCCATGGCTTATATTCAAACCGGCATAGACCAACCCGGCATTTTAGAATTATTATTCTATAAAAATTCAACCGGCAATGCCTTATCCAACCTCGCCAATACTTTGTTGTTGGAAAAATCACCCCTTAGTAGCGGCGAAAGGGAATTAATTGCTTCCTATGTTTCTTACCTCAACGAGTGTGAGTTTTGTCACCTTTCGCACACGGCTGCAGCTAATGTTCACTTGGGCGACCAAGGCAAAACAGTAAGTTGTGTTATTAAAGATATTGACACGGCCAATGTTTCCGAAAAGATGAAAAGCCTACTTCGAATTGCAGGGAAAGTTCAGAAAAGTGGCAAACAGGTTACCCAAACGGATGTAGATGCTGCTAAAAAGCTAGGAGCAAGTGACGAAGAAATTCACGATACAGTTCTGATTGCTGCGGCCTTTTGCATGTTTAACCGGTATGTGGATGGACTAGGAACCACGCCGGCAAAGGCAGAAGAGTATCCGGACATGGGAAAACGTATGGCCAAAGGGTATAAAATGCCGCCCAATTTTTTGAAAAAATTTATATTGAAATATGTAGCTAAAAGGAAAGCATAAATTCTTCATTTAGATTTCGAAACTACCCATTTTCCAGTATTTCGTTAAAACACCTTAAAAATTCTAAAAAGCCTGACAGCAGTCAGTTTTAGGTTTTGTTGCTTCTTTATATTTGGACAAATTTTAACCCTCATGAGTCCCAATTACATTCTATTCGCTATTCCATTTTTTTTAGGAAGCATTTTTTTCGAGTTTTTATTTGGTCGTTTAAAAGGTAAGAGTTGGTACAACTTCGAAGATGCTATTACCAACCTGAATATCGGAATTGGCAGTCAAGCCTTTAACACCTTGTCGAAACTTGGACTTATGTTGGTTTACACCTGGATTTACAACCATTTGGCACCGTTTCAACAAGGGCAAACCTGGTTGTCATTTGTTTTATGCGTAATTCTATTTGATTTTATATTTTACTGGGCTCATCGGTGGGGGCACGAAATGAATTTCTTTTGGGGAGCCCACATTGTTCATCATCAGAGTCAGGAATACAATTTAAGCGTTGCCTTACGTCAATCCTGGATTCACAACCTCATCGCTTTTTTCATGTTTTTGCCCATTCCGTTTTTAGGTTTTGATCCACTTATTTTCGGAGGTGCAGCTGCATTTGTAACGTTGTATCAGTATTGGATTCACACCCGTTCCATCAAAAAAATGGGCTGGTTCGAGTGGATTTTCAATACCCCTTCGCATCACCGGGTGCATCATGCCATCAATCCGCAGTATTTAGACAAAAATTATGCAGCCGTTTTTATTATCTGGGATCGAATGTTTGGAACCTTTGTAGAGGAAAAAGAAGAGCCTGAATATGGAACCACTATACCCATTAATAGTTGGGATCCGGTCTGGGCCAATGTGCATTTTTATGTTGATTTGATTGAAGGAATGAAACGCGAAAAAGGGCTTTGGAATAAATTTATGCTTTTATGGAAAGGTCCGGAATACCTAGGAAACCTGCTGGGAATGGATTCTAAATTATACAAAAATTCCGAGGGACATGTGGACAAATATCAGGTTAAGCCCAAATTGAACATGCAGATTTATGTATTTGTTCAATTTTTAGCCCTCATGTTTGGAATTGTATCTTTTATGGGACATTTTTCCGAGCTTTCCTGGTTTTACCGAATCATTTTCTTTCTAATTATCATCCTAACCACCATGAATTGCGGTGGAATTATGGAAGGGCGTAAATGGGTCAACCGCATTGAAATACTTCGTTTAATCATTTTCCTACCGGTTTACAATGTACTTTATCTGACCTATTATTCTTCTTGGGTAAAATGGGTGATGCCAATTTCCATCGTGTTAACTGTCGGTTTTCTAACCTGGCTGGCCATTAATTTCGTGTATTACAAACGTAAAAATCAGGTAATCAAAGGGTAGGGGAGAGCTTTCAATTCGGTAAGGAGATTTTGGCGGGCCCCTTTTTGCCAAGAACTTCAGTTAATTTTCCAAGTTTCTGCAAGGCAAAAAGGTCACGCTTTCGGCGGTAGTCCTCGGCTGCTCCGTTAACACTGCGCAACCTTGCGGGCTACACTGCCTCAATCGTTGCCCGGGGTGCTTCGAACTTGGCTTTTATCGGTCTGATAATGTAAGTGAAAATCAACTTATCCCAATGGTAAAAATTGAATTCACGATATATAATGATGTTAATGCCGAACAATCAGTTTTT
>JAIBAJ010000012.1 GCA_019695265.1 Bacteroidia bacterium
TTTGCTTGTTCCCTTTTCTCCGCCAGACTGAATTTTTGACCCTTAGTTTCCTTGATGTTATTCTTGTAAAATCCAATTCAAACTCCAGGTAAACTTCCTACCCTATTTTTGCTTTTGTTTTGGAACATTTTTTCCAAATAATTTAACTCATGTTCCGAACAACATTCATCCTATTCTAAAAAAGAATAAAGCCATTAACCCCCAATTGGCAATAGTCATTTTAAACCGATTTTCCAGTCAAGTATTGGTGAGGCTTTCAGGGTTATTAGATGTTAAAGATTTCCTAAGCAATAGCGATAGCAAAGCTGCAATTCGTAAAATCGCCATAGTTGATTAATTTTTGCACTTCCCCTATTAGAAAGCACTGCCCCTTCGGGCAGGGATAGAGCAGGTTACCCCACAGGGCCGCGTGGCGATAGCAGCGGACCGAGGAGTAACAGCGATAGCCCGGCCATGAGCCTTGCCTCTGCCGATATGGAACCTAAATAGTATTGCGAATGGGCCCGCATAATTCAAAAAAAAAGCGAGAAACAAGCCCGAAAACCTGATTCCCTCTCGTACAAAAGCAGCTACTTATTCTCCTAAACCTTCTAATACAGCCGGATTTATGCCCATGGAAGAAAAACCTCCGTCGTGGAAAAGATTTTGCATCGTTACCATGCGGGTATAGTCACTAAACATCATCACGCAATAATTAGCACAATCGTCGGCTGTGGCATTGCCCAAAGGTGACATTTTATCGGCATAACCAAAAAAATCGGAAAATCCCTTAACTCCACTTCCGGCAGTTGTTTTGGTCGGACTCTGTGAAATCGAATTTACCCTTACCCGTTTCTTGGTACCATAATGATATCCAAAACTACGGGTAATACTTTCCAAAATGGCTTTGGCATCGGCCATATCATTGTAGTCCGGAAACACCCTTTGTCCGGCAATATAACTTAAAGTTAGCACTGAACCCCAATCGTTAATAGCATCCAATTTCATGGCAGTTTGCAAAACCCGGTGCAGGGAAAGAGCCGATATGTCTAATGTTTTATGAAAAAAATCATAATTGGTATCGGTGTACTCACGTCCTTTTCGAACATTGAGCGACATGCCTACCGAGTGCAAAACAAAATCCAATTTACCACCCAGGATTTCCATGCTTTGGGTAAAAAGCTTTTCCAAATCCTCGTTAAGGGTAACATCGGCCGGAATAATTTGAGCATTGCATTGTTGGGCTAACTCATTCATGGTTCCCATGCGAAGTGCAACAGGTGCATTGGTCAAGGTAAAGGTTGCACCCTCTGAATGAGCCTTTTGCGCCACTTTCCAGGCGATGGAGTTGGAATCAAGGGCACCAAAAATGATTCCTCGCTTTCCGGATAGGATATTGTTTGCCATGCGACAAAGGTAATACCAATTTTAATTTATAAATAGTACGAAGGCTTTTATAAATTTAGATTGGTAAGTACCGAGGATACAATATGTTAGGCCAATTTTTTTAAGATAATTAATACATAAAATTGGACTAAACATAATGTCCATTCGGTATAATTTTTGTTTGGAATTAGAAAATTGAGAAAAGACGAAAAAAAATCAAAAAAAAGTTTGGTTGTAAGAAAAAAGCTACTACTTTTGCACTCCCATTAAGGAACGGTTCGGTAGTTCAGCTGGTTAGAATACATGCCTGTCACGCATGGGGTCGCGGGTTCGAGTCCCGTCCGGACCGCAAAAGCCTAATACATTCAATGTGTTAGGCTTTTTGCTTTTAATCCCTCCCCTTTTTCCTTGGATTGAATTTATTGTCCAATTTCACCTGTTTTTCTTCTTCTTCCCTACTCCACCGACCATACCCTAAAATTCCGGTAACGGAAATTTGTCCACTTCATCTGTCTCCAACCTATCTTACCCCCTCCTAAAGCTTGTTCATCCTTCCAATCAATCACCACCCGATCGTCTACAAAAAACTGAATTTTCCCACCATGTTTTACCAACCTGCATCGATGCACTTCTTTGGATCGCTTTGGGATACCTTCCCGCAACGATTGTACCTTCTTAAATCCTTTGTTCTTGCGTAAATTAGCCTTTACCCTGCCCCACTCCCTCGGATTATTCGCATAATAACTAAGGTGGTAATTGTTGATATCGCCTTGGGTATATTGCTTAAAAACTCCCGTTCTACCTGCCAACTTTTCTGAAAACAAATCTTCTCCATGAAGTCCGGTTGCTGCAAAAAACACAATGCATAACCCAGCCTCCGGATGCAAATTCTGAACCTCCCACTCTGCAATAAAATCGGCCGGGAACTCCTGTGGACACCAAAATACAAAATGCCCCGACTCACCGGGAGAATACAGTTGCAACCAAGCATCCCGTACATTCCATCTTCCCTGTCCTTCCATGCGCCATTCCTGAAGTTTGGTTGTATCCATTAAATCCAATTCATACTCCAGTTTTCCTTTCTTAATGCTTTGACCAAAACTTGCATTCAAGAAAATAGCCCAAACTAACAAAGTACAAACCGGGTAAAAAAATAAGTCTCTACCAGTCATTCCTGTTTTTTTAAATTCCATTCCAAATTAATCAGGCCTGTTTCAAAAACCTGAGTACGCACCAATTCCCAATCACTTGAAACTGAATGTGGACTAAACAATGGTATACCATCACCAATCATGCGAGGTACGATGGTTAGATGAAGGTGGTCAACCAATTGATTCTTTATCAACAAACTATTCAATTCTCCGCCTCCAACCAACCAAATATCCTTTTCATTTTTTGTTTTAACCGACTTAATTAAATCTACAATTTCAGAACCAATTAAGGTAGTTTGAGGGGTAGAAATCGGATAATTTGAGTTGGAACTAACTACATATGTTTGGTAGGATTCATATGGCCATTCAATGCCAAATTTCAGCAGTTCTTCATACGTTTTCCTGCCCATTACCAGGGTATCTATTCTTTCCAAAAGTGCCTGGTAACCATAATCTCCAACTTTCGGATTCGGAATCGAAGTTAACCAATCCAAACTGCCATCCTTTCTGGCAATATATCCATCCAAACTTTTGGCTATATACAAAATTACTTTTCCCATAGTATGCAATCTTAATCTACGAATTATCCTTGGTTACTTTTTTTTGCAATGTCAATATACAAGCTAAAAAAACCGAAACGTACATCAACGGACTCAAGCTATGCATATACCTCGGGAAGCCTAAGGTATGCAAAAAGCCAACGCTGAGGTAGTACAAGAGTATGGCCCCAAAAATAGAACTTCCCCACCAGGGCAATTGGCCTTTCCAAACTGCCAATCCAAGGTAAATCAATGAAATCAAAAACAACACTTGCAAAGGAATACATATAAGCAAAAAGAAGGCATCCATCACCCAAGGCCTATTCAATACAACCAATTGTCCTGGCTTATACCCCATGTTTTGAAGCAAAATCTCCTGCTCCACCCGACTCGACTCAAACGATTGTTCGTATTTTAAATGAAACGGAAAACCCAAAAAATTTTGATAGGTAATAAGCATGGCATATACATTTTCCCTTACCATCTTTTTGGCCAAAGACCAAGGCCTCTGAACTACCAATTTAGTGGCCCAACCATAAAAGTAATTATTATACGCCGAATCACTTTTGGCAGCAAGCTCTTTCGACGAAATACTTTCCATTTTCCCTTGCGACAACCTGGCGCATTTCGAATTAAAATAAGCGTACAAATCCTTACCCGATAACTCGTACTGTAGTTTATCCAAGTTATATCCCAAAGCCTTGTAATAAGCACTTCCGCCTCCTTTCTCCTGTAAAACCAGGTGCATATCACGTTTAAAAAAAGTGGTATCAAAATCAGCTTCAACCCAATTCCCTTGTTCTACCAGGTCTAAAACAGAAGTAACCTGACTATACACCAATTGCCTCATTGCAAAAGAACGACCAACAGTATCAAATTTTCTACTCAAATAAATCTCAGGGTAAACCACTAAGACACTGACTATCAATGACAAAACAAAAAAAACTATTCGGTACCACCCCAAGCGCTTCTCCTTCCAAATTTCCCTGGCCAACACCAGGCCTATACAGCCGAATGAAAGCATAAACCTTGGATGTAACAAAGCAAGTAACACAAGAAAAATAATTAATAACCAGGCTATTAACCATTTCAATCCGGGCGATTCTGCCAAATCGTATTTCAGCAATCCTGAAATTAAAACCAGTAAACTAGCCATTCCCAATCCTTCCGGCCTTAGGCAATGTTCATAAAGATAAATATTTCCATCCCAGGCCATCAAAAGTATCAACAACAGCAGCATGGTTCTTGCAATTGGCAGCAATCCCTTATCCAGCTTGGTTTCTAACCATTCGTCCATGCTGTGGTAAAACAGAACTAAACTTCCCAATGCAATGGTCATTTGAACCAAAGCTACCACAAATAAATTCTTAAAAATGGTCCAGATTCCTAATAAAAACAAGGGATACACATAGGATCGACCGTAAACATGGTCGGGTTGGCCTTGAAGCAGAAAATTCAGTGCCGGACTTGCATATCCGGTTGAATCGGGGTCCAGCAACAAGGTATGAGGTTGCAACAGTCTAAGCAAGATTCCAATTCCCAAAACCCCTATCAATAGTAGGTTACGACGGGCATTCAGCAATTCCGGCAGATTTCTAAGTTTCTCCAAACCTCGATATTTTGTTTTCCATTCGCAAGGTATGATTTTCGCTCCATTCAACAACTCTCAAAAACAAGTCCAGCCTTTTACCTTAAACTTAAATGAATCATAAGCAGGATTCCTAATCCTAACTACTTGATTTAATTGGTTTTACCCCGAGTTAAGGCATTTCTAATGCGTAATCTTGAATTAAAAATCGTCTATAACTGATTAATTTTTAGAGCAATATATTTTTTATTAGGCGGGTCCCATTCGCAACGAAGGAAATTGCAAGCCATAAAATTCTGCATGCTCATGGTCGGGCTATTCGTTTCAAGTCCTCGCCGCCCGGGCTAAAGCCACGGCCGTCTGTGGGCTTTCCACTGCTATCCCTACCCGACCGAACCCCAACCTGTGGTATTTCAAAAGTGGAGTTATCGAATCCAATCCAAAATAAAAAAAACTTGCAAAGGCTACAGAAACTACCACTGCCAAAGCTATTCACAATACATGGTGAACAGCAAGTGTGAAACTTACACTTTCTATTCCCAATTCCCCTACTTTTGCTGTTGAAAATCAGACTATGGGAAAGACAACTTTCAGTAAAGAACAATACTTAAAATGGTACGAGGAAATGCTACTCTACCGCAAGTTTGAAGAAAAATCAGGACAACTTTACATTCAGCAGAAAATACGAGGATTTTGCCACCTGTATATTGGACAGGAAGCATTGGTAGCCGGGGCTTCCAGTGTTATCCGACACAGTGATAACATGATTACCGCTTACCGCGATCACGTTCATCCAATTGCAAAAGGGGTTAGTCCACGAGAAGTAATGGCCGAATTATTTGGAAAAATTACCGGTTGCTCCAAAGGAAAGGGTGGCAGTATGCACATGTTTTCGAAGGAACATCGCTTTTTTGGCGGACATGGTATTGTGGGTGCTCAAATTCCAATGGGTGCAGGTATTGCCTTTGCAGATAAATACAGCGGAAACGACAGCGTTACCCTTTGCTACATGGGAGATGGAGCAGTTAGGCAAGGTGCATTTCACGAAGCATTAAACATGGCTATGACTTGGAAATTACCGGTTATATTCATTATTGAAAACAACAACTATGCAATGGGAACTTCGGTGGAGCGAACTTCCAACATAACCGATTTATACAAGTTGGGGCATGCCTATGAAATGCCTTCTTTTGCTGTGGATGGTATGACCGTTGAAGCGGTGCATGAGGCTATAGCAGAGGCAACCGACCGGGCCAGAAAAGGTTTGGGTCCAACCTTATTGGAAATGAAAACCTACCGTTACCGAGGACACAGCATGAGCGATCCGGCCAAATACAGAACCAAGGAGGAAGTGGAGGCTTATAAAGCACAAGATCCTATACAAAAAGTTCTGACAACCATTTTAGAAAATAAATGGGCCGGGGACGAAGAATTAGAAGCAATTCAAAAACGAATAATCGACGTGGTAGAAGACTCCGTAAAATTCGCAGATGAATCACCATATCCTGATCCAAGCGAACTCTTTGTGGATGTATATGTAGAAAATGATTACCCTTATTTAAAAGATTAATAAAACCAATTTAAGACAGTATGGCTGAAATAGTTAAAATGCCAAAACTCAGCGACACCATGACCGAAGGAGTGGTAGCAAAATGGCATAAGAAAGTGGGCGACCCGGTTAAATCTGGCGAATTACTTGCCGACATTGAAACCGACAAAGCCACCATGGAATTTGAGTCTTTTCAGGATGGAGTATTATTACACATTGGGGTTTTGGAAGGCAAAGCAGCTCCGGTTGACAGCATATTAGCCATTTTAGGGAAAGCCGGAGAAGATATTTCCGAATTGTTAACCCAGGCTCAAACACCACCACCAAGCATTGAAACTCCTGCAACCCCGGAAGCAAAACCTAACAAACCTGAGCCTGTTGTTGCTCCGGAACCGGTTGCCAAAACAGCGCCGGTTCAAACTAAAGAAACTACTTCCAATAGTGTTACAGTTTCAACCCATACAAGTAGCGATCGATTAAAAGCTTCTCCATTAGCCAAAATGTTAGCCCAGGAAAAAGGAGTAGATGTTAATCAGATAAAAGGAAGTGGTGATGGCGGAAGAGTAATTAAACGGGATATTGAAAACTTCCAAACCGGAAATAAAACCATTATACGAGAAGAGAAATATACCGAAGTAATGGTTTCACAAATGCGTAAAACTATTGCCAAACGACTAGCGGAAAGCAAATTCAGTGCGCCTCACTTTTATTTAACAGTCTCCATCGATATGGAGGCAGCAGCGCAGGCAAGAACCATTTTAAATGAAGTAAGTCCGGTAAAACTATCTTTTAATGATTTGGTAATCAAGGCCTGTGCCTTAAGTTTAAAAAAACATCCGGCCATTAATTCATCCTGGTTGGGAGATCGAATCCGATACAATGAACATACCCACATTGGAGTGGCTGTTGCAGTAGAAGATGGATTATTAGTACCGGTTGTTAGGTTTGCCGATTCCAAATCTTTATCAGAAATTTCTGCCGAAGTAAAGGACTTAGGAAAAAGAGCCAAGGAGAAAAAACTTCAACCTGCTGATTGGCAAGGAAATACCTTTACAATTAGCAACTTGGGTATGTTTGGAATAGAAGAATTTACAGCCATTATTAACCCGCCGGACGCTTGCATTTTAGCCGTTGGAGGAATACACCAGGTTCCTGTGGTAAAAAACGGATCGATTGTACCAGGACAGCTAATGAAAGTAACTTTAAGTTGCGATCATCGGGTGGTGGATGGTGCCACCGGAGCCTCCTTTTTACAAACCTTGAAACGTTACCTTGAAAATCCCATTTTGTTGGTTGGAGAAGGTTCCATTTAAAGTCGGTAAATTTAGACTAAACACCTAGAAAAACATGACAAAAAGCAGGATTTAATTCCTGTTTTTTTGCATCTTTGCATAAACGTAAATAAGCCTACACCTAGAACCTATAAAGCTAATTATGAATGATTTAGAAAGCCGTGTTTTATCAGCCTTGGAATCACTTCGTCCGTTTTTGGTAAACGATGGTGGAGATATAGAGTTTATAGAAATAACTCCGGAGTTGGTTGTGAAGGTTAGACTTTTGGGTGCATGTTCATCTTGTAGCATGCGGCATATGACTATGAAAGCCGGTGTTGAAGAAACAATCAAGAAGGCAGCTCCAGAAATCAGTGCAGTTGAATCTGTTCCGGAAGACTTATTTACCATTTAATGAACGTAGCTGACATGAATAAAACAATAGAATTAAAAAAGGATGTCACCATACTTTTTGCCGGTGACAGTGGAGATGGAATTCAATTAACCGGAACCCAATTTACCAATACCAATGCCTTGTTTGGAAACGATTTAAGTACTTTTCCAAACTTCCCGGCCGAGATTCGTGCCCCACAAGGTACCTTAGCCGGTGTATCCGGATTTCAGTTGCACTTTGGCAGTATCGAAATTTATACCCCCGGCGACGATTGCGATGTTTTAGTAGTTATGAATGCCGCTGCATTAAAAGCTAATTTAAAGCAATTAAAACAAGGCGGGGTTATTATTGCAAACATTGATGGATTTGATCCTAAAAACCTCAAATTATCCAAATATCCGGATGGAGTAAATCCTTTGGAAGATAACTCATTAGCTAATTACAAGGTATTTAAATTAGACATTACCAAAATGACTAAGGCAGCCTTGGCAGATAGCGGATTGGGAATTAAAGAAATAGATCGAACCAAAAACATGTTTGTTTTGGGATTTATTCTATGGATGTATAACCGTTCTTTAGACAACAGTTTAAATTACATTAAAGAGCAATTCAAAAAGAAACCGGAAATTGTAGAGGCTAATACCAAGGTACTCAAGGCAGGTTACCATTTTGGAGAAACCAGTGAAACCTTTATGACCCGCTACCAGGTGGAAAAAGCCACCATGAAACCCGGAACTTATAGAAACATTATGGGGAATCAGGCTACGGCCTTAGGATTAATTGCGGCGGCCAAAAAGGCAGGCTTGCAATTATTTTATGGAACCTACCCTATTACACCGGCATCAGACATTTTGCACGAACTATCCAAACACAAAAAATTTGGAGTAAAGACCTTTCAAGCCGAAGATGAAATAGCTGCAGTTGCATCGGCAATTGGAGCTAGCTTTGGTGGAGCTTTAGGCGTTACAGCATCATCAGGACCCGGTATTGCACTGAAAGGAGAAGCCATTGGTTTAGCCCTCATGTTGGAATTACCTCTGGTATTGATAAATGTACAACGTGGCGGGCCTTCCACCGGACTTCCAACCAAAACGGAACAAGCGGATTTATTACAGGCAATTTATGGTCGAAACGGCGAATCACCTGTGGCAGTAATTGCAGCCCAATCTCCATCCGATTGCTTTGATACCGTGATTGAAGCAACCCGATTAGCAGTGGAACACATGTTACCTGTGTTCTTTTTATCAGATGGATATATCGCCAATGGTGCAGAACCCTGGAAATTTCCTCAATCGTCTGAATTACCAACCATCAAACCGGTATTTGCTACCATCAATTCTAAAACTGAAGATGGTAAATACTTACCTTACAAACGTGATGAAAAATTAAGTCGGGAATGGGCCATACCCGGTACTAAGGGACTCGAGCACCGAATAGGTGGAATTGAAAAAGAACATGAAACGGGTAATATTAGTTACGATCCGGCAAACCATGAATTTATGGTTAAAATGCGCCAGGCAAAGGTGGATAAAATTGCTGATTATATTCCGCTACAAACCATTGACAGCGGAGGAGCAAAAGGAAAATTACTGATTGTTGGCTGGGGAAGCACGTATGGTTCCATCACCGCAGCAGTTAAACAGGCACTGGCTGAGGGTTTGGAAGTATCTCATGTTCATATTAAGTACCTTAACCCTTTCCCTAAGAACCTGGGTGAAATTCTCAATAACTTTGATAAAATAATTGTACCGGAAATGAACAATGGACAATTAGTAAGGTTATTACGTGATAAATATTTAGTGCCAGCCCAAGGTTTCAATAAAATAAAAGGTATTCCATTTACAGCCAAAGAGATTAAAGATAAAATTGACGAAGTATTGGCTAATTAAACTCTATTCCTATGACAGAAATTACAGCAACATCCACTGCCTATACCTCCAAAGAATTAGTAACCGACCAGGACGTGCGGTGGTGTCCGGGTTGTGGCGATTACTCTATTTTAAAACAAGTACAAACCGTAATTCCGGAATTAGGAATTCCAAAAGAACAATTGGTTTTTGTATCAGGAATTGGATGTTCAAGCCGATTCCCATATTATATGGAAACCTTCGGAATGCATAGTATTCATGGACGAGCTACAGCCATTGCCAGCGGTTTAAAAGCTGCCCGTCCAGACCTAAGCGTTTGGTTGGTAACCGGGGATGGAGATGCACTTTCCATCGGAGGAAATCACCTTATCCATTTATTGAGAAGAAACTTTGATGTAAATGTACTTTTATTCAATAACCAAATTTATGGATTAACTAAAGGACAGTATTCACCTACTTCTGAAAAAGGGAAAGTGACCAAGTCCTCTCCTATGGGAGCGATTGATCATCCTTTTAATCCACTGGCATTATGCCTGGGTGCAGAATCCACCTTCATAGCACGAAGCATGGACCGTGACCCGATTCATCTTCGTACCATTCTAAAACGTGCAAATCAACACAAAGGCACTTCTATGGTTGAAATCTACCAAAATTGCAATGTATTTAATGATGGAGCCTTTGAAGTATTTACAGAAAAATCTTCCAAAGCTGAAGAAACCTTGTTTATAGAACATGGTCAACCATTGGTTTTCGGTGCAAATAAGAATAAAGGAATAAAGTTGGATGGATTTAAACCAACCATTGTTGAGTTGGAAGGGAATTCAGTGAACGATTTGTGGATTCATGACGAAACTGACCGTGTAAAAGCTTCCATATTAACAAGATTCTTTGATGATCCGGCAAAAGAAGGACATTTACCCAGACCTTTTGGAGTTTTCTATACCGAAAATCGTTTCACCTACGAAGAAGCAATGGAACAACAATTGCAAGAATCTTTGTCAAAAGGTGAAGGCGATTTGGATGCCTTACTGCGTGGAAATAACACCTGGACTGTAGCCTAATTCCTTCGAACCAGGAATGAGAATAGATATTATTTCAGTTATTCCCGAGTTGCTTGAAAGTCCTTTTTCGCATAGCATCGTAAAGCGTGCCAGAGAAAAAGGAATTGTTGAAATTCAGGTACACCAATTAAGAGATTATACCCCCTATAAGCATAAACAGGTGGATGATTATCCATTTGGTGGTGGCGCAGGAATGGTATTAATGCCCTTACCTTTAGCAAATTGTATTGAAAGTTTGACAAAGGAAAGAGTGTACGATGAAATCATTTTTGTTACACCGGATGGAGTTACTCATAACCAGGCTTTAGCTAATCGCTTATCTACGCTCACTAATATTTTGGTAATTTGCGGCCATTACAAAGGAATAGACCAACGAATTAGAGAGAAATATGTGACTTTGGAAATTTCAATTGGAGATTATGTTCTAAGCGGTGGGGAATTGGCAGCGGCAGTGCTTTGTGATAGCATAGTTAGATTAATTCCCGGTTCGATCGGTGATGAAACATCTGCCCTTAGCGATTCATTTCAGGATAACTTATTGGCACCTCCCGTTTATACTCGTCCGGCAGATTTTGAAGGTATGAAAGTACCGGATGTTCTATTAAGCGGCCACCAACGCAAAATTGATGAATGGAGGCATGAACAATCGGTAGAACGAACTAAGATCCGCAGACCTGATTTGTTGGAATAAGCTTATTCCAAGTTCAATTTTTTTTTTGAAATCCTTACTTTAATTTTTGCCTTTTGGCGAGTTGCACCATATTTCCATAAACCGGATCGAAATACCAAACTAAAACATTTACATACAATTCATCTACATTCCATGAATTATCCAAGTTAGTATTAATTGAAAAATTACCTGTTTGATTTACATTCAAAGAATTGGCAACTAATTGTCCATTGTATTCAGTTAAGCATTTCCTTAATACATCATCATGAACATTGGGTTTAAAACTCAAATCTCCAACTTGGGGTGATGAAATGTTGTTTTCAGTAATCAAAACAGAAAAAAACACTTTGGTAGGAAAACTATAAATCGATTTATAATCAATTGAAATTTCCAATAAACTGGAAGTGATGGTAGGGTTTATAACCATAGTCATTGCCGGTTCGATGTTTTCTTGGGTCCAATCTAAAATTACCTGTTGGCTAAAAGCACTCAATCCGGTATAATTCAAGCCTCCCAATTGTCCATTGTATGCAAAATAAACATAAGGTAAAGCGAACAAACTATCTTTTGGAACCTGAATGGAATAAAAATCTGCTAGTCCTTGGCTCCAGGAATTGCTTAATGGATCTACCTTCCCATTGGATTCGTTTAAATGGCAATTAATAATAACTGCATTGGGATTTCTTAATCGCAACGAGTCCATGGCGGGTTTACCTTGCTTTCCTGAAATGCTATCCCAGGTAGCAGTGAAACAATAGAAAACAGGTTGCATTTCTGCCGCCGGGAAAGTTGGATTAGTATCCCCCGAAGTTTCATCCTTCTTGCAGGAACTCAAGCATAATACGAGTAAAAATAAACCGGTAATTTTGTACATAACTATGAATTAAAATAAACTCTTGCGATAAAACTCCATTCGTTTAATTCCATCCGAAAAGGAAGCATACACATACTTCTGAGTAAATCTCAATCGCAACAAATTTCCTTTGGATGAATTAGTTGGAACATAAAAAGGAGTTTCAGTTCCGTCCATAGCCATTGTAAATGGTTGTTGATCTGTTGCATTGGAAGTTGGAAAAACATACAACTTTCCATTTCTAAAACCCTTAATTTCATAGTTTTCATCAGGAGGTAAGGATTTATTCTCCAAAACCGGTGTAAGCACATTGGTTGTCATATCCAACTGATAGAAGCTTATATCCTGGTCCGTATTTGGATTAAATTTATTCTTTATAAAAACCAGGTTTACTATGTTTCCATGTTTTTCAACATAAGTCTTACATAGGAACTTATTGTAAAAAAGGGGTGGATCATGGCTAATTAAGAATGTATCAAGGGTTTGGTTACCACGAGCCACACCTATCCAATTGCCATCATTGCTTGGGTAAAAATAGCCTGTATAAATACTTTGGCTTCCTTGAGTATCATAGTTTTCCGAATCAAAAAAATAGTCAATGTTGTACATGGCTGAAAGTTCAGAGGTCAATAAAAACTGTGGCTCATCGCTTTGATTTAAGGTGCTATAAGGCCAGAAGGAAGTTTCAGAAATGGTTCTAAGCAAATGGTTCTTTACCAGGAATGTTCCCAAGTTATTGCCACCTGTAATGAAATAGCTTCGTTCTCCACCGCTTTTGTTCAGTTCATAGAAATACTTATCCGTTGTATGCCATGATTGTAAGGCAAAATTCTCGTGGTCAAAACAAAATTGCATGAAATTACCCCAATCAGGTCCGGTTTTTTCAGGTGGAGTTATTGTTTCAGTTAGTTTTCCTCCTTTAAAATTAAGCATATACCACTTTTTCCTATCCGGAGGATTATCAATGGTGGATTGAGTCATAACCAAGGCTCTTGTATTATCCAAATACTCCTCAACTATAAATTCTTCCGGGTTAGCATAATAGGCAGGTGCATCTGCTTCTTCGAATGCTCCTACATATTCAAACCCTTTTAAATCGGAGACAAATTGGTAGGAATCTGAATTCGTATTATCGGTATTGTCCTTTTTGCAAGAGGTAACAAAAAGCAAGGTAATCAGAGGAAAAATCTGAAAGGTTCGGTTGAGGATAGACATAAAAATGAATTCCTCAAATGTACTTAATCAAATGAATTAAGACAAAGTTTGAAATTATTCCTACCAGGCAATACCAATATATTATTCCCAAGCTTTTGGTAATAATGGACAAATAATGGAAAGGTGAAATTTGGGGGAAAACCGGGTTTGGGATACAGAAAATGTTGGGTTTTGTATCGGGTAGGGATAGAAGTGGATAGCCCACAGGAACCCGCAGCCTTAGCGGAGGGTGACGAGGACTAGGAACGTATAGCCCGGACCTGAGCCTAACAAAATCTAGTTTAAAATGCTACAGTTGTGCGAAGGTACCCGCATAAAAATAACAAAAAAAAAGTCCGACCGGAAAAGCCGAACTTATTCAAACCTTCTAATTTTTTATCTGTTAAAGCAGCAGCGGTAGGTGTTTTGGGTTGTAACAGCAGCTTCACCGGAGCTTTGGCAATTGGTAGTACCAACCACTTTGGCATTAGAAGCACCTGTAGCATCATCGACCCACTCGCTATTACCTGTCATGTTGCTGATAAGCAAGGTACCTGCACTAGGACAGGCATTGTACCATTCTGCCCAAGTACAAAGGTGAGCCGGAGTTCCATTTACACCAAAGGTTCCACAATTTTGGACTGCATTAAACCAGGTATCAGCAGTTTGTTCGTTGTTTAGGATGCAATACGATTGGTTAACTGCAACAAAATTTGTAGGACAAGCCAGGATAGGAAATTGAACCCAAACCGGCGGACTAGAAAGTGATGAAGAACTATTATACCAGAATTGATTTACATCGGTATTGTAAACCAACAAGCCAGGTGAGCATTGGCCAAAGGTGGAGAAAATTGCATTGATAGCGGTAGTAGCCAAACGAGGAACCAACATACCTCTATCGGTTGCAGTTACTTCTAACACGGCATCTACTTGAGGAGTAGTGGTACCAACACCTACGTTACCGGAAGTGTTAATTTGGGCATTAACCTGAATAGTCAGGGAAAGCATTAAGAAAGAACCAAGTACAAGTTTTTTCACTTTTTAGAAATTACAGAGGGGAACAAAGGTAAGTGTTCTTTGAAAAAATCCAAATTTATCGAGAGATTCCCCTATTTTTTTTTAATACCGTATTACAAGCCATATTCAGAAACCAGCCAAACAAATGCAGCCATGGATGCTGCCCCATTTTTCAGGTCCATTTCATCGATATTTTCAAACACGTCCGTATTGGAATGGTGGTAATAAAAGTACTTGGATGGATCGGGAATAAAACCAACGGAAACACATTTTTTGGCTTCGACCAGGTGTTCAATATCAGATCCACCACCTTCATGAGGCCAATGAGTTAGACCAAAAGGGATAAAATACTTTTTCCAGGAATTCACTTTGGCGTAAAAAGATTCATTTGCCCCTTCGATACCAAAACCAAGAGGTTTACCGGCGCCTTCATCGCTTTCAATAGCCATTAAATGCAGTTCACCCGGAGAACCAAAATCTACATACGACTTTCCTCCTCTTCCACCATTTTCTTCATTCATAAATGCTACTACCCGGATGGTACGTTTAGGTTTAATACCCAATTGATTAAATAAATAGATAATTTCCATCGATTGAACAACTCCTGCCCCATCATCGTGTGCTCCTTCTCCTACATCCCAGCTATCCAAGTGACCGCCTACGGTAATTATTTCATTTGGAAATTCTGTGCCGGTAAGTTCGGCAATGACATTATAGGAAGGCGAGTCGGGAAAAAATTTACATCCTGAAAAAAGGAAAAGCTTGTCTTTTGGGTTAGCCTCCAGATGCTTTTTTAGAATTCCTGCATCCAAGGTGCTAATGGCGAAGCATGGAATTTTGGGTAAGCTATCATTGTATCGCATGGTTCCGGTATGAGGGTAATCGTCGGTACGAGTGCACATGCTTCGAACAATCGTTGCAACTGCACCATACCTTGCAGCTTCTGCCGGTCCTTTCCAACGATAAGCAACGGCCTTGCCATAAGATGAAAATGCATTTTCAACAGTTGAATCCATCACAACCGTATAGAAAACGATTTTACCTTCTATTCCGGCTTTACCAAGTTTTTTTAACTGATCAAAATCCTCCACCATCACCACCTCGGCTTCGATACCATCCTTCCCTGTTTCAACAGAACCGCCTAAAGCCAGAACATCGAGTGGGATAGTTTGATGAGCTGATTTAATTACGGCAACCTCAGGCCTACCCCTTTCCCAATGAGGCACCATACAAGCTTGTTTACTTACCCGGTTGGGTTGTAATTTCTGCATTTCTGCTTCTGCCCAATTCACTGCCTTTTCTGCATTGGGTGAACCACTTAACCGATGTCCGACTTGCTTGCATAGACTTCGAAGCAGGGAATAACTTAACCCTTTTGATTTTTCAAATTCAAAAAATTTTCCAATCAAGATGGAATCTTTGTTTTGGGCAAGGAGAGGCATCCAAAACAAAAGGCTGAATCCAAAAAGAATCCAGCCTTTTTTTAAGAACATATTATTTTTATTCAACACTTAATTTGTGAGTTATTTGTTGTTCACCATTGGATAAATTTAGGTGATAAAGACCTTTAGCCAATTCATCTAAATTAATTTCCATTGTTTCTGTTGATGCGTGATAGTTTGAATATACCAATTCACCTAAGGTATTGATTAAGGAAACTTGCACAGATTTCCCTTGGAATCCTTGGGTTTTAATCCAAACTTTGGATTGTGCAGGATTAGGGAAAACAAGCAAGGAAATAGCTTCAGATAAGGTATTAATTCCTATGGATGAATCTTGAACTGCTTGTGGCAAAAGAATATTATCTAAATAAACAGCATCATCTAAATCGGAATAGTAATTATCCTTTTCATATACCCATTTAAAGGTTTTTTGTCCGGCAGAAACGGCATAGGCCTTTCTGGACCAAGCCGTGTTACCGGTCCATTGATTTTGCAAGGAATTGTTGATATAGAATTTTAGGAAATCATAATCTTGCTCGCAACTGGTTTTAAAGAAAAATGCAACGCTATCAGAAGAAGCCACATTAATTGACAATTGCATAACAGAAGTTTGACTATCTCCGATGCTTCCCGATTTTGAACAGGTATTACCTTCATATGGTTGGTAAGAAGTGGTAATCCAGGGAGAACTTCCACTAAAGGTCCAGGGGAATTTGGAGAAATCTTGACTTTCGAAAGTTTCCAGAATTTGGTTAACCGGAATACTGAATTGGAAGGTATCGCCATAAGGTCCGGAAGCAGCAACAAAAGTGAAATTAGCATAGGCATTCACAGGTGCATTTGCATCGACAGAAACCTGGAAAGTATAATTATCCTGATTAGACACATTTATCGGATTTCCGGCTACTGAATTATTCAAAATATGAACAAAACTGCTTAAAGAAGTTAATGTTCCAAATACCTCCTGCGAATTACTTCCTCCCAAATTACTTACTTCGATGTTAATATCGGCTGTTTCATTACTTTCCAGAACCTGATTAATGGAACCATTGGTTTCAATTAAGAAATCATCAGTTACAGATAAAACCGGAGCTAAAATGGTAACCTGAACTGTAAAGTGCCAGGAATTACCTAGTCCGTCGGTGCAGGTTACCAACATAGGAGCTTGGTGATTATTAGGGACGAAAGTGGCAATTTTTATTCCAAAAGCATCAATTAAACCGGTAGTTGCCCCGGCAGAAATATCACCGAAATTGGCTGTATTATCAAAAATAGTAACATAAGGATCAGAGGTAGAAAGGGTGGCGGTTACATTGGCAGTTGGGGCATTTCCAATATTTTCCAAATCAAAAGAAAGACGAAGAGAATCGTTGTAATGAGCCACTTGTTGTCCATTTCCATTGAGGTCAGCAAGTAACCAATTGTTGTTTCCAACATAAGGTCCGGTGTTAGGAATAACAGTTACTCCACCTAAATAGGGTTTGGTATTAAACGAGAAACCGACAACTTCCAAACTGTCGGTAGTGGCAATAGGTTCAAAAGATAAGGTAACAGTTCCGCCATTAATTGTTCCTGTTGCCAGCACATTTCCGGCTTGAGTAACAGACACTACAGCTCCTTCCACATTACCATTCATGGTAATTGAAGATGTTCCTATTGGGGTTGTTCCATCATGTGTAAGAACAAGTGGAGTTGGCACTGCTGTTTTAATCATGGTAGTTGGATCACCAAAAATAACCCAGGTGGCAGTCATTTCGTCCCCTCCTTGGCCATAATCATCGTTCATTTTCATTAAGCCATTGTTCGCTATACAACCAAAATTTTTAGGTGTAAATCCTGCATATTGCTCGGTAATAATATCCACCATTTCATCTTGTGCACTCATTGGAGGATTCCAACTTTGGTTAATGGTAGACATCATGGCATCAATGGCCCCTGCCGGATTACCATTGTCATCCGTAGCACGAATCCAGCTTTCTCCAAAGCAAGTCATATCAGTAAAATTTCCGTTAACACAACCAACTGAAACAAATACAGGGTATTTATCTACATTGTTCAATTGATTGACCTGGGTAATGCTGTAATTGGTAGTAACAATCAAATCTTCACTTCCATGTCCGGTATAATTCACATAAGAAACTCCATTTTCAAGGATAATGCCTAAATCGTTGAAATTAGGGTTTCCGGCAGCATCGTTTCCTCCTTGAGATCCATCATATAATTCATAAGCATGCGTAAAGGTATAACTAGTCATTTTACCTGCAATCACACGTTCATGTTCATAATCATACTCATTGTCGTCGCCTGGACCTTGATCAGAGCCAATGCAAACCGTTTCACTATACCAGTTGCCATTGTCCTGAGGAAATTTTTCATAGCGTATTACCCGTTGCACCATGGTATTTAGTTGATCCACATTTTCAGCGGAGAATCTTCCCATAAACAATTCCGGGTACCAATCATTTCCATCAATCATAGCATAATAATTATCACTATATCCATAATTGGTATTAAAGGCAGGAATTTGTTGATGATCGCCTACGAGCAAAACATATCCAATATTTTCATTTTGATACTGATCTTGGATATATTGGTCCATGGCATTCGCGCTACCAAGGGTTGCATAGTCGGTTAGTTTAACTGTATAACCGATTTGTTGTTTCCAAAGGATAAACGGAGCCAAGGTCTGAAAATAGGAATTAGGCGCAATGATTAAAAGTTTATCTCTCTGACCTACATTGTTATACTTTGCCTGGGAAAAGTTTACAAAATGCCTGTTAAACGCGCCTGCAAAAGATTTAGTAAGTGAAGGCTTATGAAAATCTTGGCCATTCGGATAAGAATAGCTTACCAGAACCCGAATGGAGGAATAAACTTTTAATTCCTTAGAAACCGGATTATACTGAATGGGATAGAAATTTAAACACAGCCCCTCGATCGATCTTAATACATAGGAATGACCTATTTCGGCTGCCTGTGAAGGATAAAATTCATTGGATTGGTAGGCTGGTCCAAATTCATATGGCAAGGTTTCCGGTTGAATATTCCTTTTAATATTTCCTTTAGAAGGTGCCAACAGGTAATTTTGGTAGGTTGTTGACTGTTCCGCAACAATTTGAACATGGGCAATTGCTTTATTCGGAATGGCTATGGAAACTGCCTTGGTTAAAACCTGAGGTGCAGCTTTTTTTAAGACTGGTACAGTTTGTGGAACAGAAGGTAATACTGCCATACCTTGACTTGTTTCAACAGTTCTGAAAGTGGGGGAAGCAAACTGAACTTCTAATTCAGTATAGTCGCTACCATCATGAAAAACAGTTTGAGCATACAAACTAAGATTAACAAGGAATAGAGCAAAAAAAACAGGTAAAATTCGGGAGTGCATACAAGTAATTTTAAGTTTGGCTAAAATACTAAGTTTTTGGAAATAAATACACTACCATTGTTTTTAAGGAAATGTACTAATCCTGATTTTGTTGGAATTCGGCAATAAGAGCAAGGTATAATTTTGATGAGGATATAGATAAATCAACTCTTTTTCCATTTGAAAGTCATCCATTTTCAGAGCAAGCCTGGCTTCACTAAAAAAGAAGTCTTTCGCAGTCATAGGAGCCAATTGAACAGAGAACCAATTATATCCATCCTGGCTCAATTGGAAATGCAAAGTTTGATTGGAAATATTTTGAATTGGGTAAGAATTAAGTGACTTCCCTAACATTTGCAAATCTTCATCTACCCACGCTGCTACTTGCAGTTGAATAAATAACTCCTTATTCATAACGGGACTTAAAACGCCGAGCCATATTTTTGAGCCAGGGCAATCTTTTGCAGAAAACTCAACAGCCTTACAAGCTTTAGTCCACCTAAATCCTTTTGAATAATTTTCTAATAAGGAATCAACCTTGTTAATTTCCGGCTTAATGGTCGTTGAAAAAAAATCAAATTGTCCACTTTCATAGGTTTGATAATCCTGATATTCAGGTTTAGAATTTAATTTCTTCAACAAGCCTGGTGTACCTGGCAACTCATCTTCAAAAATCTCTAGCTTTACAGCATAAGCTAAACTACCCGCCGGTAAATCAATTTCATAAATGGCTAGTTGTAAAGAATCTGAAACATTTACCGTTTGCAGAATTTCACTACGAAAATAAACCTCCTGCCAGGTTTGAGCAGAAATGGTTGAATAAAGCAAAACAAAAACAATAAAATATGGGAATAGGATTGTATATTTGAAGTTAAATCTCCTTGGTCTTTCACCCATATTAATTGGCATTCATTTATTATTCGCCAAAGAAAAACAAAATTCTACTGACAAAAATCATACTCTTAATTTCATCTGTCATATTTTTGCAATAATAACCAACCGATATTTGAGCCATGGAAACATTTAACATCAAGAAAATATTGGTACCAACCGATTTTTCAGAAACTTCAATGAAGGCATTAAGTTATGCCATTGAGTTAGCCAAACGCACCCAATCTGAAATCACCATTTTGAATGTCGTGGAATCACTTTTGGCTACTAATAATCCAAGTTTTGTATCGGTGCCCAATAGTGCTGAATACGAAGAAGTAGTTTTAGAAGCTTGCAGAACAAAATTGGCCGAATTAGCATACTCCAAAGCAGAACCTGATTTTCCACCCTTTCAAACCATGGCGGTTTTAGGAAGAACTTACTTGGAAATTGTTAGATGCAGCAAGGAACTATCCATAGATTTAATTGTGATGGGAACTCACGGAGTTTCAGGTATTCGTGAATTTATGGTGGGTAGCAATGCCTACCGGGTTGTAAGTGAGGCAGATTGTCCGGTTTTAACCATTCAATCTACTTTAAAAAATGGCATTTTCAATAAAATACTTCTTCCATTTAATGACCGTCAACATTCCAGAGAAAAAGTAAGGTATGCTTTAAGACTAGCCCAAATTTACAATGCATCAGTTCACGTGCTTGGAGTAGATGAGGAAGGAACTCAAAAGGATACTTATAAAATTTCTAAAGAAGCTGAACAGATAAAAGCCGTTGCTGATTCAAAAGGTATTGCCTGTACGGTTGAAGTGGTTTCCGAAAATTACTATTCCAACTCTTTGTTAAACCATGCCATGGAAACCGGAGCAGATTTAATTGTAGAAATGAGAGGAATGGACAAATTGAATATTACAGAGTATTTTCAAGAGTCATTGGAAAAGAGTTTGGTAAACCATTCCCCCATTCCTATTTTGACTATTAAAGCCAATTTTAATCCGGATGCAGTTAACCTGCATGGTTACGGTTGGTAATTAGGTTTAAATTCAAGTATAAAAAACCAAGTCAAATCATTAACATCTAAAACCTTATGGTTATTGGTTAAAGCCAGATTGCGTATTAGAAATGCATAAACGAGTTAAGAATTTGTAAATCAGAATTGGCTAAGTTAAAATCCCCGACTTAAGTTGAGTATCCCGTAAAAGTCAATTGGCTGGGTAAAATTATTTTTTTATACTTTGTATGCGGGCCCCCTCCGCCTAACTTTTTTTTGCAAAAACCTATTACATCTTGCACGGCGTTCGGGTCACGCTATCGGCTGTAGTCCTCGTCCACCTAGGCTATCGCCGTAGGTGTACTGTGGGCTACTTGCCTCTATCGTTGCCCGAGGTGCAACCTCCTGATTTTATAACAATTTCATTTGATAACTAGTCTAAAACTATATTGAATTTTTTTCACTTTTATTCGAAGAATAGTCAAATAAAGTCTGAAAAAATTTATTTCCAATATTGAAGACGATACACTTTATTTTCCGAATCCACTTTCATAGGATTATCAGAAAACCAGGCTAGAAACTCCGTAAATTTAGCTTGATTTTTCTCGTACCAGGTTGCCATAAACTGTTGATCCCCTTCCTGAAATAACCAATAATTATACATCTCGAACTTTCCTTCATCCTTCATTTTTTTGAGGTATGCAAAGAGTGCATTAGGGAAAGCCTTTTGACGGTTTTCATTGAACCAATCGGTTAAAAAGTTATTGCGATAATTAGCCAAAACCCCCAGATTGAAATTTTTCTGAATGGTATTTTGACTCATACATTCCGTAAAAGTTTGTTCAAAGGTGCGTGTAGCTTTAGGTTTTATGAGGGTTCCGGATTTTGCCTCCGCTTTAAGCCACATTTGAGTTAGTTGAAGGTATTTAGCCGTATCAGGTTTATTTACGAAAGCATCCTTATACAAATCAAACAACAACATTCCCATATCGATGGTTCGATCCGTATTACGTTCAATATTCATAAACATTTCGCCATAAACCATTACCCATACCTTTTCTGAACTTTGGTTATAAAGCTTTGCTGCCCAATAGTAGTTTGAAGCATAAGATGGATCGGTTTTTATTCCTTTCTCAAAATATTCCAAAGCTATTTTGTAATTCTTATTAAACATTTCTACCAAGCCCATTTCCATCAACATTTCTCCTGAATTTGGAAATGCTTTTAAACCAAGTCGATAGGTTTCAATGGCTTTCAACCTCTCCCCTTTTAATTCATAACAATTCCCTAATAACTTATAAGTATTCGAATTAGCATTACCTGATTTAATAAATGCCTCTAAATTGGAAATGGCTTCCGGATATTGTTTCTTTTTGTAAAATAAATAAGCTTCTACATATTTTAAATCCAGGTTTTGAGGGTCCAGGCTTTTGGCTTCTCTAATTTTTGAAGAAGCTTCTGCCAGCTTCCCCTCCTCCATCATTTTTATTCCTTCCTCATAAAGTTTTCTGGCCTTAGCCGGATTATCTTGGGAAAAAACAAATGCAGTAAGAAATAGAAATAAAATAGTAAAAGTAATCCTCATGGTTTTTTAGTAGAGTAGCGTTGGGTTAAAAATTCATTTACAACTTGTTGAGCTTCCAATGATGTGATAATATCTGGACGATTTTTTGCGAATTCCCTATACGTTTCAGACGATAAGAAAGCTTGGTTTAAGGCTTCCTCTAAAACTTTTACCGACCAAAAAGTATTCTGTTCCAAACGCCGATTGTTCAAATAACCGCTCAACTTCATTTGTTGAAAAAAGGTTTCAATCTGCCTCCAAATAGCCTCCATTCCGGTATGATCTAAAGAGGAACAAGAAAGGATTGGGGTTATCCATCCATTATCTGCGGCTCTGAATAAATGAATGGCCTGGGCAATTTCAGTTCTGTATTGTTTGGCTTTCAATAAATTATCTCCATCTGCTTTATTGATTACAAACAAATCCGCCATTTCCATAATTCCTCTTTTTATTCCCTGCAAATCATCACCGGAGCCGGTAACCAGCAACAAAACAAACATATCTGTTAAGTATTGAACGGCAGTTTCATTTTGGCCAACGCCAACCGTTTCTATTAAAACAACATCATACCCTGCAGCTTCACAAAGCAACATGGCTTCTCTTGTACGTCTGGCAACTCCCCCCAATTCTCCTCCACTTGGAGAAGGCCTGATAAAGGCTGATGGATTTCGGGATAGTTCTTCCATCCGGGTTTTATCGCCTAAAATGCTTCCTTTGGAAATTTCTGAACTGGGATCAATACTTAAGACAGCAACTTTTTTGCCCAAACCACAAAGCAAGGTTCCCAAAGAATTAATGAAAGTGCTTTTGCCAGCACCTGGAGCACCGGTAATGGCAATCCTTAATGAATTACCGGTTTTAGTAATTACCCGGTGAAGAATCTCTCCAGACACTTGTTGGTGTTCCAACCTGGTACTTTCAGCAAGGGTAATGGCCCTGGCCAAAGCAACTCGATTGCCTTGCAGCAATTCATTTACTATGGTGTTGGTATCTTGCAAGTCGATGAAGGAAGAGCAAAGATATTCGCGACCACCTCCATCCTACCCCGGCCATACTTTACTAATTAACAAACCAGGGTGAATAAAGCCAGTTAAAAGAAAAACAACCTTAAATTGAATTGATTTGAAACCTGTTTTCCAATCCAAACATCTTTATTAAGGTATGAATCCGATATTTTTGGGGCATAATTTCCATAAATCGTCCCAAATACAAATTGAATTTTAATCATTTAAAAATCTTTAAAATCCATCCGTTCATTCCTCAAGGATCTTCCATACACTATTTTTCAACAATAACTTTCAGGGCTTGCACCCTCGGGCAACGATAGAGGTAAGTAGCCCACAGGCGCTCGCAGCCTTTTGGCGGAGAGCGACGAGGACTACAACCGATAGCGTGACCCGAACGCCCAAGAACATGGTTGGGATTTGCCCCAATAGTGGTTGGCGGAGGGGGCCCGCATCCTTTAAATTATAATTCTAATCTTCTAAATCATCCATCGGAACATCGTTGTTACCGCGGCGATTAGGTTTGCCATGGTTGCCTTGTTTAGGGTGCTTACCATGGTGGCGAGCCTGTTTCATAAAGGCCTTCCGATTCGAATCAAAAAGTATGCGTTGCTCCTCGTTCAATAATTTACGAAATTCCAAAAACATCCATTCCCGCTTTTTTGCCAAATTGGTTTTCAATTGACCAATTTCATCCATTAGGGCGGAAATTTGGTTAAAATCAGGATTGGCGGCAGTGCGAAGGGTTTGCAAATGCGCTTCTTTTTCGCGCAATTCATTTTTAAGCGGCAAGGCTTGCTTCATTAATTGCAAATGCAGGTCCTTCATTTTTTGTTTCTGTTCCGGACTTAATTGATTATCAGCCGCATCAACTGCAGGAGGTGGAGGAGGCAAAGGGGTTTGAGTGGCTGGATTTCGAAGAGCAGGAGTTGGTCCCTGAGCCAAAGTTTGAAGACTTAACCCACAAAGAAGGATAAATGCAAGATGTTTCATGGTATTTTTTTTCAACTTGGATAGGCAGAAAGGTTTTTGGTTTAACACAGCATTCAAAAATTACGTTAATTCCATAATGAACTCCTGAAAATCAGGAAATTGAACCAGAAGTTCGGACCTATCGCCCATTTCGAAATCGTTGAAATCGAAACCGGGAGCAACTGTACAACCAACCAGGCTAAATCCATTGGGTACAGTGCAGCGAGAGCCAAACCAACTTCCGGCTTGAATAACCACATGAAATTTTTCACCTTTTTCGATTCGGTTACCCAGTTTGTGAATAATCAGTTGATTTTGGGTATTTAATTCGATAATTTCCAAGCTGTTACCTGCATAGAAATGCCAATGTTCTTCAGAAGCAATTCGGTGAAGTTTAGAGCATTGTCCAAATTCCAATAAAAAATAAATATGTGTACTGGCCACCCGATCACCAGTAAATCGTTCAGGCAATGCATCTGACGGAAGAAGCAAATCGCTTCTAAAGCTTTCCTTATAATAACCACCTTCCACATGGGCAGTTAATTCGAGTTGTTGGATATAATCTTTTGCTGTTAACATGGCAGTGCAAATTAAAAGCTTTGGATGGAATTTTAAATTTACTTTGCACACTGCCTTGGATAAAAAAATCCACATACTGTATTTATGCTCTTGGTTTCCGAACAAGTATATCCCTTTTCTTGGAAATTTTGTAGAGAACCATGCCTTTAGTATAGCGAATACTTGTACTGTAAGCTGTTTGTATGTAAGGGCCAATTTGGAACTTAGTGAACAGGTTTACCAGGTAGACTACAGGCGAAAAGAAGGAGTGGATGAATGGGTGGTTTATTACCGGAATAGCAATAACATATTGGTAAAAACCTGGAGGTATATTCAATCCCATTATTTGGGAAGAAAGCTAGCCATTGCCAGAAATGGAAAAGTCGATATCCTTCATTTACACGTAATCAAGCCGGCAGGTTTTATTGCTTATTTATGGAACATGGCTCAAAGAATTCCTTTCATGGTCACCGAACATTCCACGGCTTATTTAGAAATGAATCGGGAAAAGATGGGATTTACGGAAAGGTATTTAGTAAAAAAGGTTTTAGAACAGGCCCAATTAGTGACGGTTGTTTCGGCGCATTTGGGTGAAAATTTGAAAGCATTCGGGAAAATAAAAAAGATGGAAGTTTTGAACAATGTGGTAGATAGCCAACACTTTTTTCCGGATGATAAGAAGGATGATAGCTTCTTTACGTTTATCCATATTTCAACTTTGGTAGAAGAACATAAAAATGCCGGAGGGATTATTCGTGCCTTTTCCAAGCTAACTAAGGAAGTCAACCATACCAGGTTATGGATTATTTCAGATGGGGATTTTTCCTATTGCAAACACTTAGCCCAAACCTTGGAATTAAGCGAAAAGATCAGCTTTATGGGTCCGTTGGAGTCGATGGAAGTAGCCGAAAAACTAAGGCAAAGCCATTGTTTAGTTTTATTTAGTAATTATGAAAACATGCCGGTGGTAATCAGTGAAGCCTGGATGTGCGGAATACCGGTGATAAGCAGCGATGTTGGAGGAATTAGGGAACATGTTAAACCAATCAACGGATTGTTGATTAAGCCTGGAGATGAAGAAGGCTTGTTGCAGGCCATGAAGCGAATGATAGAGGATAAAAACAAGTACGATTCAGCTCAAATTTCGGAAGGAGCCAAGAAAGAATTTTCGAGCTTAGCAGTTGGAATAAAATTGAAAAAATACTATTTGGATATTTTGGGTTAAATAATTCCTAACCCTAGCTTAATTTTTCAATGATTTTGATACATTTGCCCATCCCGAATTTTAATATTTCAATGAAAAAACAATTACAACTTTTAACTCTTGCAGCATTAGGCCTTACCTTAAGTGCCGGAGCGCAAACAGCAAAAATGAAAATGCTGGACAAAGCCAGCAGAACCGGTAATACCAAAAAGGTAACAACCGTTAAGCGAGTATATACCGGAAATGAGCAAGTTGTTGGCCATGGAACACCAACTGCAACCAACAAAAGTGCAGCATTTTTGCCTGAAACTACCATTGCTAATACCACCTACGATTTACAATCCAATTCATCGGTGGCTAATCGTTTTTTAAGAGATGAAAATGGGAAGATGGTATATGTTTTCACCTATTCACAAGAACTTTCTCCTTACAGCGACAGAGGAACAGGTTATGTAAGCAATTTGGATGGAACCTGGTCAGGACAACCGGACGGGAAAATTGAAACCAGCAGAACCGGATGGCCTAATGTTACCTGGAATGCAAATGGAGCTGAGACCGTTTTATCGCACAATACTGTGGCCGAAGAATTGGAACTTTGCAGCCGCCCTACCATTGGTTACGGCAGTTGGACAGAAAGTACCACCACTTTGCCAAGCCCAATAGCAACCGGTAACTGGTGGCCTAGAATGGTTTCGGGTGGTGCTGACAATAATTCATTGCATGCCTTATCTATTACTTACCCGGTTGCATCGGGAGGTACCTTACACAATGGATTAGATGGAGCATTACTTTATAGCCGTTCAACCGATGGCGGTGCAACCTGGGATAAAGTGAACGTTCAAATTCCAGGAATGGATACCACTAAATTTAAAGGTTTTGGAGGTGATTCCTATGCAATGGATGCTAAAGGAAATACCATCGTTATTGTTACCGGAGACTTGATGGATGATGTGGTTTTATGGAAATCTACCGACAATGGTGACACCTGGACTTCACAAGTTATTTACGACATGATGCTTCCTGAACCTTATGATTTTGGTCCGGCTATTTCAGATACTAACGCAGATGGTATTGCTGATACCTTAATTGGAACAGGAGGTTCTTTAGCTGTTTTGCTTGATAACAATGATAAAGTTCATTTGTTTTTTGATATTCAACGAATTTTTGATGATACCGTATCCGATCAGGGATATTTTACCAGTTTCCCTTATGCTAATCCAGGTTTGGCTTATTGGACTGAAAACTATCCAGATTCTTTAAGAATTATTGGTGACATTTTGGACCTAAATGGAAGTGGTGCTATTGAATTCTTTGCTGACGCTGATGGTAATGGAGCAGATGAATTTGGACGTTATGGAAATACAGGTTTGGTTAGTCAGCCTTCTATTTCGGTTGATGGAAATAATACCGTTATTGTTTCTTACTCTGCCTTCATTGAGAGAGGATTTAATGACTATTTAAAAGCTTACCGTCATACCTACCTTAAAAAATCAACCGATGGTGGCTTAACATGGTCTGATCCAACTGATATTTACAACGATACTTTATCGGAGTGTGTTTTTGGTATTTTGGCTCATAATTCAGATTCTGAAGCTCATTTGGTTTACATGAGAGACGGTGCTCCCGGTCATGGAGTTCCTCCAACCAATGGTGGAGATCCAGATCCTGATAATGGTTATGGAGATTTTATTTATGTTGCTTTACGTGTTTCAGAAATTGGACTTCCAATCGGAATTGATGAAAAAACCAGTAACTTTAATCAGTTTGTAGTTTACCCTAACCCAAGCAATGGATTAGTAAATTTACAATTGTCAAATAAAGTTTCAGGAAAACTTAATGTTGAAGTACTTAATGTTTTAGGTCAAACTGTTTTCACCTATTCTAGTGAAAACCCTTCAACCTCCCATTATACTCAAATGGATATGAGCAATCTTTCAGCCGGTTTTTACGTGGTAAAAGCTGAAATGAACGGAGAACAAATTTCCAAAAAGCTTCAAATAAAATAGACTAAAGTTCGTGTAAAAAAAAGAGGCTGTCCTTAGTTTAGGACAGCCTCTTTTTTTTTGATAGCTATTTTAAACCCGGATGCCAAATGAAGTTAAACTTCTTTAGGAATTTGAGTTAAACTAGCATACGTTGAGAAATAGTCTAAAACTATTTGAAGAATTACATTGGTATATTCCGATGCGAAAGCTGTATAAACCCGGTTGGTGAATTAGTATTGCACATTTGGACTAATGGCATCCTCTAATGAGCTCGCCTCCTGAATATAATGCCGAATGGACAAAATGTATAGTCCAATTTTATACTTAAATTTTCTTGAAAAAATCGGACTAACATTTTGTATCCTCGGTACTTACCAATCTAAATTTATAAAAGCCTTCGGACTATTTATAAATTAAAATTGGTATAAAATAAACTGATAGGTAGCGCCTCGGGCAACGATAGAGGCAAGTAGCCCACAGGACCCCTACGGCGTTAGCCTAGGGGGACGAGGACTACAGCCGATAGCGTGACCCGAACGCCCAGGCAGGTTATTTTGGGAATTATAAAAAAGCTAGTTGGGCGGAGGGGGCCCGCATACAAAGAATTTATAAACCTGACATTATCCTTCCGGTTGACTTTATAGCCAAACCTATTTAAGCAAAATATAATTCTTATTCTCCCCAATTTTTTTGCCTAATACTTTTTCGATGTAGTAAAGTACTTTCTTATGCCATTGTTTAATGTGTACCCCAGGTTTTAAACCCGAAGGAACCGTATATTCCTCTACCCTTTTTTTATAAACATCCGGATGAGTTCCTTGAAAGATTTCCAACACATCAATTTTAGAATAATCGAATTCTGATTGATTGCCTACATGTTTTTTCACCCATTCATCATTATGCCAAAGTGTATGAAAGTACTTTTGTTTGTCTTGCTGTTTGTCGGGTGACTTAACCCAGCTATAATGGTGAACACGAGCATTTGCCCTTTTCACTTTCAGCTTTTGTCCATTTTTAAATCTAAAACCTTGAGAATCTTTGTATGGAATAATATCCGGGTTGTTTCGGATAATCCGAATTTCATTTTTATACCACTTACGGCCACTTGCCACCAGGGAATAATCGCCATAAAAATGAGTATACGAAAACAGCAAACCATCCACTTTGGAATTACCTAAATTATCCTGCATGGCCTTATTAATGGCAGGATAATCTTCCTGATGAAAGCATTCATCTGCTTGGATGCAAATGAGCCAATCAGCTTTAGGATTAACCAAATTTTTCGCTTTTTGGGTTTCAACGGCCAATACTCGACCGCCTTCCCGAATACTATCATCCCACACCGAATCATGGATTTTTAGTTTCGGCGAATTTATTTCTTCAATAATTGAACGAGTGCCATCATCTGAGTTTCCGACCAAAACTATTAATTCATCAACCAATGGCAGCAGCGAAAGTATAGCTTCCCGAATAGGGTAATCGAACTTTACGGCGTTGCGAATGAAAGTAAAACCGGATACAAACATGGTGGAAAAAGCTAAAAAAAAAGGCTATCCGATAAGGGATAGCCTTGCGAAATTTCAACTAGAAATTAGTGAGCAGCCGGAGCAGCAGCAGCGGCAGTAGAATCAACATGGGCAGTATCAGCAGCAGCTGCATTTTCAGCGCCTGTGATAGAATCCATACGTGCTTGTTCAGCAGCAATAATTGAATCTTGTTTTGCCTTGTTAGCAGCTTCAACATCTTCTTTGGATGGACCACAAGCAACTAAAGAAGCCATAGAGGCAACAAGGGCAAGAGCAAATACTTTTTTCATTTTTTTGTTTAGATTGGGGGTTATTAAAAACGGATGCAAAAGTAATTAAAATATGCGTTTGAAAAACAAAAAAAACATGTCCCTTGATTTTGGAAATAAGCCTTAGAATAGGTTTATAATTTTATTACATGGATCTATTTATAGTAATACCTATTATGCGGGCCCCCTCCGCCCAATCATCTTTTGGCTTAACCCAAAATAAATTGCATGGGCGTTCGGGTCACGCTATCGGCTGTAGTCCTCGGCCCACTTGGCTGGCGCCGCGTGTGCCTGTGGGCTACTTGCCTCTATCGTTGCCCGAGCTGCAACCTCATCCTGTTGTAAATAAACCAATTAGTCATGGTATCTAGATGTTCGCTACCAAATTGTTAATTCAAGAAATCTCCTTGAATTTCGCTCGCTTAAATGAAAACCTAATTATGATTACCCAATGTTCTGCAAGTTCTAATTTGAAGCTTATACCCGGTTATAACTATGCCAAGGCTGAATTAATACAATACTCGGAATCGAATAGTGGCCGCAACCTTTTTCAATTCTTCCAAAACATGGGAATCGTACTGTTTATTGATATCCGTAACAAGATAACCCACCAGGTTGTTGGTAGATAAGTATTGTTGGGAAATATTTAAACGGTGTCTGGCGAAAGTGCTGTTTATTTCGGCAAGTACCCCGGGAACATTTCGATGAATATGGAGAAGGCGGTGAGCATGAGGAAAGGTCTTCAAATCCATTTCGGGCAAATTCAAGCTGGAATTGGAATTTCCGGTATTGATATAAGAAATTAATTTTTGTGCCATTTCCTTAGCAGCCAAAAACTTGGTTTTTGTTGTTGAAATGGATTCCTGAAAGCTGAAATCCAAGGGAAAATTAATGGACAATTGTCTCATTTTCTCCCAACCTTCCGGAAGTTGAGCATCCATGCAAGCTTGTATACATTTCTGTGTTTGGAATAAGTGAACCACAATGGCATAAGGTATGGCTTTAAAACCGCCGGAGCAAATAAGACTAAACCTGGTTTTTGATTGAAAATTTGATTTTTTCAATTCAGGGTACTTCTCGTTTGAATGCCTGCAAAGCACTACCACATCGGAATGAAGTAGCGATTTAAAACTTTCCAACCTCCCTTCCACATGGTTGGGATACACCTTTTCTGAATCCCAAACCATCACCTCTACTCCTAGCCCAACTAACTTCTGATACAGCCATTTTCCTTCACTTCCCATTCCGGAAATACCCACCTTAATTTCATCCAAGAATTTCCCTCCTTGTTCTCCCGATTTGGCAATTTTTAGGATTTTATACAAATCATATTCTGCTCTTCCTATGGCTTCTGCTTCCGGTGTGTGGAAGACTGCAGTACCTCTCAGGCTTAAATCGGACAATCCTTCCTCACCGGCACTTCCTGCAATTCCCAGGCATAGCAATCGTTTAGCCGTTTGAACTTCCACAGCGTTTAGCAAGGAACTTTCCTTTAGACACAAAACAGTAGATTCGGAAAGGGCGGAAGTCAAACTTTCTTTATTGAAATACTTCACTTGATATCCTTCCTCCAAAAACATTTGTTCTGCAATAGGATGCAGACCGTTTTCCAATAACACTGAAATTCGATTCTTGGGATAAGAAATACTACCTTGAATTTTGTTCAGATATAAAAATTCATCGAAACTAGGAGTAATATGATCGGCAGTTGAAAGAATCTTTTGTCGGGTAATATTCTCGGTATAGGCAAAAAATTTATGTGCAATACCGGCTTCCCGCATCTGATAATCGCTGTAACCATCACCGATAACATAAATATTGCCTTGCAGGTTTAACTTCTTTAACTGGTAAATTTTACCATCCGGTTTCGACAATTCATTTTCATCATCAAATCCCACAATTTTCTTTTGATCATCCAGCTTAAAAGTATTGGCATAAATTCGCTCCGATGGAATACCTAAAGGCTTTAAAATAGGATCAATAAACTCCTTAAAACCTGCCGATATGACAATAATTTGTTGCCCATAATCTTTAAAGAACCGTTGGTTTCTCTTCACTGAACCTGAAATCTTTTTTTTGAGTCTGTTCACTAAAATATCGAGGTGTTTTTCTTCAGCCCCCAATAAAGCGATTCGTCTTTTTAATGATTCAGTGAAACTAATTTCTCCATCAATCCCCAAGTCCGTAATATGCTTGATTTCATGGAGAATTTGGTTTCTTTTAGGATTCCCTTTTAATGAGATTTCGCCTAATTCCTCAAATGCCTCTACCTGGGTAAGGGTGCTATCAAAATCAAAAACAAAGGTGATATCTTCTAGTTGCTTCTTTCGGCTTGTCATTGAATCAAGGTATGGATGGTTAAAAAACCTACACCCATAGCTCCAACCAAGGTGGTATGGTTTCGGTAATTTCGTTGGTGGTAAAAAAATCTTTCGCCCACAGGTTCTTTCGGGTTTAACTAATACAGAATCGTTTTTGAACTCCAAGTCAAAATAGTACGATTTTAGAATGGCAAAGGTAGAATGGTCTAAGCTTTGCTTGTTCTGATTATCTTGAAAGTAGTTGACAATTAACCAACAATTTTTGGCTTGAAATCCAATATGGCCCGATATATTAATTGAAGTTGATCCTGGGTTATACAATAAGGAGGTACTACATACACCGTATTGCCAAGAGGCCGCATCAGAATGGACTTTTCCAGAAAGTAATTATACAATTCATTGCGTAATTCGCTTAAATAACCGGGCTCACCTTGGGCCTTATAATCAATAGCCAACACTACTCCCATCCTTCGAATGTTTTGAATGGAAGGATAATCGCTAAGTGGAGTATTGTTCTGAAAGTTCAAATGACTTTCTTCTATCATTTGAATAGCCGCTTGGCAGGAGTCTTCCAGGAATAAATCCAAACTTGCTAAGGCGGATACACAGGCCAAAGGATTTGCCGTAAATGAATGCCCATGAAAAAAGGTTCTAATATTAAGCCCCTCCAAATCCTTCGATAAGTTCTTTTGCTCTTTGAAAGCTTGATGAATACGTTCAATACATAAAGTAACACCAAGGGGCAATGCTCCGCCGGTTAATCCTTTCGACAAACAAATTATTTCCGGTTGATTTTTAAGGTAATCGATGGCGAAATTGGATCCGGTGCGTCCAAAACCGGTAAACACTTCATCGGCAATGCATATAACCTCATTTTTTTGCGCAATTTCAAGAATGGAATCCAACCAGGTTGCTGAATGCATCTTCATTCCGGAAGCTCCTTGAATCAAGGGTTCAAATATGAAGCAACTGTATTCTCCGCTGGCAAATAATGCTTGGGCTTTTTGGATAGATGATTCGTGGATTGGTAAATATTCCACTTCAAACAAAAAAGGTTGAAAAGCCTGTGTGAATATGGAACGCTCTCCAACACTCATGGCACCAAAAGTATCTCCATGGTAAGAACCTTCCAAAGCCAATACCTTTTTCTTTACCTTTCCCAAATTGTACCAATATTGAAAGCTCATTTTCAAGGCAACCTCAATGGCTGTGCTTCCATTATCAGAATAAAAAATCTTGGAAAAATGACCGCGAAATAATCCAAGTAATCTTTCAGCCAACTGAATGGCAGGTTGATGAGTAAAGCCTGCAAACATCACATGTTCGAGCTTTTGGGCTTGTTCAAATATTTTTTGGGCAATATATGGATGGGAATGTCCGTGCAAATTAACCCACCAAGAACCCACTGCGTCTAAAATAGCCCTTCCTGATGAATCAAAAAGAAATACACCATTGGCTTTTTCAATAAGTAATGGAGATTCTGAATCCGTTACTGCCGTATACGGATGCCAAACCATAGCCTTATCCTTCTCCAAAAAACCCATCCAATACGGGATGAAATCAATTATGGTTGAATTCCAAAAGCTCTAATAAAGCCTTTTTCATTGCCATTTTGGTCAATTGCAACTACTTTAATGGAACAAATTGAATTCACATTCGGAGCAATTAATCCGGTATCAATATCCAGGGTTTTACTGGCCGAATACCAGGAACCTACAAATAATTTGCTTAAGCTATTGCTATCAACTACTTCCACATAAATGGAGTCTAATCCAACATCATCGGTAATATTAACCATTAATGGAATGTATGAACCGGATTGGTAAGAACTGTAAATTTTGTAAAGCTGTCCGTTAATAATGGTATCTCTCGCAGGTGGAGGTGATACAATGGTAACCTCCGGAGCAATTAAATCGGAAGGAACGGACGGTTCATTTTTTGAACAGGAAGCAATTAACCCTAGTCCTGCAATAGCAACAAAAGATGAGTATAGTATGTTTTTTTTCATAATCGGTTGGGTGTGTAATTTACATTCTAAAGACACCAAATTCCTTGGAGCCTAAAGGTTGTTCTGAATAGATAATGGATAAACAAAATTTGAGATAGTTTCGGGTCTGTCTGGGATCAATAATTCCTTCGTCCCAAATTTGACCACTTGCGAAATAGGCATTGTTTTGCTTTTCAGCCTCAGCAACCATGTATTGTTTCATTTGTTTACCTTGTTCCTCATCGTAGGTATAACCGCCTTTGGCTGCTGCTTCTCTGGCAATAATCTCCATCACTCCCGAAAGTTGATCAGGACCCATTACTGCAATTTTGGAATTTGGATAGGTAAATAAAAACCTTGGCTTATAAGCTCTTCCGCACATAGCATAATTTCCGGCACCATATGAAGAACCAACAATAATTGTTATTGCAGGAACCTTGGAGTTGGAAACAGCATTGATCATTTTAGCCCCGTGTTTTATAATTCCTTCTTCCTCGTATTTTTTGCCAACCATAAATCCGGTAATGTTTTGAAGGAAAAGCAATGGGGTATCATTTTGATTACATAATTGAATAAACTGGGCTCCTTTATTGGCAGATTCAGAAAACAATACACCATTGTTGCCTATAATCCCGATTTTGTAGCCACCCACATTGGCAAAGCCACATACCAAGGTATTACCATATTCGGGTTTAAACTCATGAAATTCCGAGCCATCCACAAAACGCATAATTAGTTCCTTGATATTAAAAGGAGTTCGTGGATCTGCACTTACAACGCCCAATATTTCTTCTGAATCATAAATTGGCTCACTGTAAGTTTGCAAATTAACAGGGGCTTCTCCTAAATTGGCCATGATGTCTCTCGCAATACGAATAGCATCTGCTTCGTCTTGAGCCAAATAATCCGAAACTCCTGAAACCCTGCTATGCATTTCTGCACCACCTAAACTCTCGTCATCCGTAATTTCATTGGTGGCCATTTTTACTAAGGGTGGACCGGCTAAAAAAACTTTGGCTTGTTGCTTTACAAAAATGGTATAATCACTCATTCCTGGAATATATGCACCGCCGGCTGTGGAGTTGCCAAATACAACAGAAATAGTTGGAATATTTTGGGCCGAACGCCTAGTGATTTCTCGAAAGCTGGAACCACCATAATTGAAAATTTTGGCCTGATCAGGCAAGTTAGCTCCTGCCGACTCAACCATATTAATGGTGGGTAATTTATTCTCCAATGAAATTTCAGCCAATCGCATACTCTTTTGCAACGTGGTGTAATCAATGGCTCCTCCTTTGATGGTTCCTATATTGGCAGTAACCATACACAATCGTCCGGATACATAACCTAAACCTGCTACCAAAGTACCACCTAAACAAAAATCATCGGTTCCCCAACCTGCTAAAGGCATCAACTCCATGAAAGGTGAATCCGGGTCTAATACCAATTCAATTCGCTCCCTCGCCAGAAGTTTTCCCTTTGCCTTAGTTCGTTGAATATATTTTTCCTCTCCTTGAAATTGCGATTTCCGCATCCATTCAGCCAGCTCAGCAACTTTTTGCTTCATGGCTTCATAGTTCGATTTATAAGAAGGTGAGTTGGTATTTAGCTTGGTTTTAAGAACAGACATCCTATGTTTCTTGGTGCGAAGATAAAACTCTATGCTATTATTTCAGTGATATTCTTGAAAAAGTCCGAAACTATTTTACAATGGCTAACTTGTCCCAATTAGTTTATGGCTGTAGCTTACCATTTTACATCTTGAATCAAGAATCTCCTTTTTACCTTTCGACACCATTCCGCCATACAAGGAATTAGCCAAACTCGAATTCAATACCGGAAAGAATAAAAAAATTCGAACCGGTCCTTCGACTAGTATCCTAAAAATAGGTCGCTATCTCTTCTTTTATGTAATCAATAGCTATTTGAGTAGGCAACTTTTCTATCTTGGAACTTGCCTCTAGTATTAATTGACCCAGTTCTGTTCCACTTGCCTGATCATTAAGTTTCCCTGCCGACAAATTCACCAGCTTTACCATTTCTTCCTTGGCATTCCTGGTTAACTCCCAGGCATTTGACCCCATATAAATTTGTTGACTCAGATTATGCTCAAATTCCTGACGGATAGTTCGGGTTAATTCTGCCTGCAACATCCTGGCCGACATTCCGGGTTTGCTAACCCTAAGCAATATATTAGCCGGACTAATCCGCTCTAAAAACAATACAATTCGCTCATAGGCCTGCAACCGAATCGGAGTCATGTCCTTTTGGTTATTCATTTTCAACTCCAATGCCTTCATGCGGTTTTGGCTGTCCATAAACTGCTTCAAAGTCAATACAGAGGTAACAAACACAATTAAGGATGGAAGTATGTAACGAAGAATATCAGATAAGAAATCGGTTGAGTTCATTTGTTTATAGATAGGTTGCAAAAGTAACGGAAAGAACTCATCTCCGGTATACTATAAATAGAACTAATCGTATAATTCAAATTTAATGACCGATTTATCATAACCCATTTCCATTAAATTATGCTTGGCTTGCATAATCATTTCCTTCCACCCACAGAGGTAAAAATGAGCAGGTTCTTTATGATGAAACAATTCTTGATAAACCCCATGAACATACCCTTTTCTCCCTTGCCAATCTCTTTGCCTCGATAATACCGGGTGGTAATAAAAACACGGACATTGGGCTTCAAACGCTTCCATTTCCTTTCGATAAAGAATATCACTTTCCCAGCGACAACCGAAAATTAAATGAACCTGAAAATTGGGATTATGTAAATTCCTACTCAACATATAATTAAGCTGGGACCTAAATGGAGCTATACCCGTTCCAGTACAAATAAAACAGAGATGAGAATCAATTGACTCCGGAATAGTAAACTTACCCAAAGCTTTTGAAACTTTAATTGGACTGCCTATCCGAATATCCTTTTCAGAAAATAAATAATTGGTACCTAAACCTCCTTCTTTCAAAACTATTACCAACTCAATTACATTGCTGCCATCGGGCGCCGATGCTATAGAATAACTGCGGGTATTTATTTTTGAACTCAATGGCAAATCCAGCATCACAAATTGTCCCGGCTTAAAATCAAAGGTGGAAGCCTCTCCCACTTCAATAAAAAACCGTTTCACATTCGGTGCCTCGTCCTGAATATCTACAATTCTTGATTGGTAAAAATCATACGCCATGTGAGGTAAAGGTAAGTAAGATTTTTAACATTTCCGCTACCTGTAAATTATTACCCCAAAAGGGTCATAGAAACCATTCTCCCTGATCTTCAAGACCAATACCTACCCGGTTTCCGTGAAAGAAAATTGGAATGAAAATCTAACTAGCATTTCACGGGATTAAACCCAAATTATCATTAGAAATCGGATTGAAGCCTTCAAATGCAGTAAAGACAAGGGCTTCAGGTTGATTTTTGGGTGAAGGAATAGTGAACTATTTTGAAGTCAAAAAATGTTCTTAAATCCTTGTATTTGAAGCAGTTGGAAGCTGGAATAGATTTCTATTATTGAATTTGGGTTAAATTTATCCCCAAATTTCAACATCCCTCCTACCCTATCCATTTTTATCCTTGCTTTGTCATCCATTATTTTACCCTTCCATGCACAAAAAAATACTTCTTTTAGGCTCCGGTGAACTGGGCAAAGAATTCGTCATTGCCGCTCAACGCCTGGGACAATTTGTTATTGCAGTTGATTCATACCCCAACGCTCCTGCTATGCAAGTTGCCAATACCTTCGAAGTTATCGACATGCTGCAAGGGGATCAATTGGACCAAATAGTGGCTAAACACCAACCCGATATCATTGTTCCGGAAATAGAAGCCATTCGAACCGAACGCTTGTACGAATATGAAAAAAATGGTATCCAGGTGGTACCTAGTGCCCGTGCTGCTAATTTCACCATGAATCGCAGAGCTATTCGAGACCTGGCCGCAAATGACCTTCAACTGAAAACTGCCCGATTCCAATATGCCACCACCCTATCCGATTACCAAAAAGCTGTGGAATATGTTGGACTGCCTTGCGTTGTTAAACCATTAATGAGTAGCAGCGGAAAAGGTCAAAGCACCGTTAACCATCCCAACGATATTGATCAGGCTTGGGAATACGCCTCCAACAACGCCCGAGGCGACCTGAAAGAAGTTATCGTTGAACAGTTTATCCACTTTCATACCGAAATTACCTTATTGACCATCACCCAAAAAAATGGCCCAACCTTGTTCTGCCCTCCCATCGGTCACCGACAAGAAAAAGGCGATTACCGCGAAAGCTGGCAACCTTGCCCAATCTCCGACCAACACCTAGCTCAGGCCCAAGAAATGGCATCCAAAGTTACCAATGCCCTCACCGGTTTCGGAATTTGGGGAGTTGAATTCTTCCTCGCTAACGAAGGTGTTTATTTCTCCGAACTATCCCCTCGTCCGCACGATACCGGGATGGTAACTCTTGCCGGAAGTCAGAATTTCAATGAATTTGAACTCCACCTCCGGGCCATTCTAAACCTGCCTATTCCTGAAATAAAACTCGAAAAAGCCGCTGCCAGCGCTGTAGTATTGGCAACCGACTCCAACCCCAACCCTCCTCAAATCAACGGACTCAACATGGCCTTGCAATACTCCAATAGCGACGTTAAAATATTTGGGAAACCATCCACCCGCCCCAATCGCCGAATGGCCGTAGCACTTACCTACGATGCCATTAACTCTGATGTAAACGCCCTCATTCAAAAAGCTCAACAAATAGCTGCTGAAATTAAAGTCAATGCGTAAAGCATGGTTCTTCCAATTCAATTACCAAATCAATACCCAGTCAACAGCACCGATTATCTGCTTCTGCTTTTCCACAAACAACTGCGCAAACAAGGTAAAACAGGAAATGTGGTACGAACCGTATTGTATTTCGACGGTACCATCTCCCTAACTCAACTCCAAAACCTGGTCCACCAAAACCAACTGCTTTCCTCCCTAAATTCCTACCGGGTTCACGAATCATTTCCGGGTAAACCAAGCTGGTGGAAACTTGGCCCTTCCCCCCTTCCGGTAAGCGTTTCCGAGTGCTATTCTCCATCCAATTCCATCCCAACCGAAATCCTTCAATTGAACCTCGACCCCTGGGGAGATGGACTTATCCACCTTCACCTGCTCAACCTTCCCGAATCCAAACAGGCTCTCGTGGTTTCGGTTAACCATTGTTTTACCGATTACCGAGGTGTGCAAGAATTGGTTCAACTTATCCTTCAACCCTCTCATCCCCTCAACCCTAACCTGGTTTCCAAGCCGGATATCGAACTTCCTTTTTGGCCCAAATTAACCAATAGCCTAAAAATCGTTGGGTTTATGTTAAGGTCAATCACCTCAACCATTGCTACCATCGGCAATCGTAAACTGGGAAAGGAGTTCCAAACCAAACGCATTCTTTTTTCGGAGTCTCAATCCCAAACCATCGATCAAGATATTCAATCCAAAGGTCTTTCCTTATTACCCAATGTCTACTTTCTCGCCAAAACTATTTGGTCCTTTCATACTCAAATCGGATTTAAACAGGGTAACCTTCTCTGGTTAAGTATTCCCATCGATTCCCGAAAAAAAGGTGCACCCGCAAGTATTCTAGGCAATAACCTCTGGTTTATGTTTTATCAAATTCCTCTTTCCATTCTCTCAAAAGGGTTTCCGGAATTGGTTCAACAATTGCAACAACAAACATTGGATCAATTAAGACTCCAACTTCCTCAAAAATATGCCATTATGGCTTCCTGGTGGAAAGCTTTACCCCATAGTTTCTACCGCATTTTTGTTAATATGCCAAGCCGGGGACGCATTTCTTCCTTGTCTTTTTCCAATTTGGGCAACTGTTTCCCCAACTTAAATAACGTGTTGGGCCATCCAATTATCGGTATCGAAAATATTCCTTCCAACCCTTCACCTCCGGGAATAGGTATCGTAATTATGAAATGGAACAACCAATATGCGATCAACCTCACTTGGGAAAAAAATCTGCTTTCTAATTCCGAAGTTGAGGCAATTATCAATCAACTTTCCAATTTGCATCTGTCTTGCGGTTTAGATTAATTTTATGTTCTTTTGGGTGCGGGCTGCCCTTAGCCAACAAACCGTTTCAAGCCACCGTAATTGGGTAATGGCTAAGGTCACCGGGCTTTCGCGAGTAGTCCTCGGTCTGCTCCGTTATCACTGCGCATTCCTGTGGGCTACTTCGCTCTATCCCTGCCCGAAGGTCCGTGCTTTCTACACAGGGTAGTAAACTATTCATTAAGCTTTCCGTATTTAATTTCTATTCATTCACTAACCTTAAGTAAACACTTTCCTAACCGAATATCCCAATATTTCTTAAGAAACTAAAAACCAGATAAATTTCAAAAATTGAAATCAGGTTAATTGCCTAACTTTGTTTTCATCAACCCAATAAACCACACCAATACACCCAAAATGTTAAAACCAATTGTAAAATCATCCTTTGTTTTTGCTTCTGCTATTGCCTTATTTTCATTTACCTTGCCAAGTAACTGGTTTAAAGCAGGAAGTTCACCCAAAAGCTATGAAATGGGCTTGGTAAAAGGCCTGGGATCCAATGGAAGCAATGCTGCTACTATTAAATCCATTGATAAAAACATTAAAGGCTTCGGAACCTTAATGCAAGAATGCAAGGCCGATAAATTTTTAGGTAAACGTGTAAAAATGACTGCCTTGGTTAAATCCGAAAACGTAAAACAATGGGCCGGTTTATGGCTTAGGGTCGACCAAGCCAGATCCCAACAACCACTTGCTATGGATAATATGTTTAATCGTCCCATCAAAGGCAATACCGATTGGAAAAGCTACGAAATCGTTCTTGACATTCCGGCCAATGCCACTCAATTAGCCTATGGTGCCTTGCTTCATGGAACAGGACAAATTTGGTTCGACCAAGTGCAATTTGAAATTGTACCTAACACCACCTCTACTACCAACACCACAGCCAGCCCGGTTAATCAGGAGCCGGTAAACCTTGGATTTGACGAATAAGTAGCTCATACCTTAAATGCTTGCTACAACCGGCAACTTTACCGCTTATTGGATCGAAAAAAATCCTGCCACTTCGAAAAACAGTACCATCCTAATGCTTCCTGTTGTTTTGGGGTAGCAACCATCTTTACGGCTAGTTAATCGCATGGATGGATAAGTTATACCAATTTTAATTTATAAATAGTCCGAAGGCTTTTATAAATTTAGATTGGTAAGTACCGAGTATACAGAATGTTAGGCCAATTTTCTCAATAAAAATTAATACCTAATATTGGACTAAACATAATGTACATTCGGTATTAACCGATTAAAAAAAGCTTGTTCCTACCAACCAATACCTGAATACCGGTTTAATTACCAACTACCACTTCCCTATTCCTTCACCACATCACCTTCAAAAACCCAATTGCTTGATTAAATTAAAACAACTCGGCCCTTTGGCCTTCCTACTTACCTTCCTGCTTGGTGTAGGCTGTGGGAGGAAATCCACCCAAGCCCCGGCAGAAAAGCCGGTATCAACAGATAATAACCTAGAACTTACCAAATTATATACCCAAGCCATTTCAGAATTCATAAAAGCAGAATATAAAAAGGATCAAACCCGGTTCGACACCCTATTCTTTGGTAAACATACCTATGGGCAAGCCGACGATTTCCCACCAATAAAGCTTCCATCCAGTATTGAAAACACCCACATTCAACTCATTAGTACCGAACAAGGTAATAGGTTACAATCCAGAACCAAACCCTTGGTTTACATCAACTTGATGGGTTGGGTAACACCCGAAAAGGCTGAATTTTTATTTGTGGTTTTTTCCAATGGTTTTGCACATCAGTATGACTATTACATTCATTTCATAAAGCCGGTCAACAATAAAGAATATCAACTAGAAAAAATTGAATGGGAAAATTTCAAACAGCCTCTGCAAAGCAAGCCCAAACGCTTAGGCATTTTCAGAAATGGTGAATATTGCATCGAACATTAACACAAACATTTGAACATGCATCCTGAACTAATTAATAATCCCGAAATAAGACTCATCGGATTAAAAACTACTATAAGTTTGGCTCAAAACAGAATAGCAGAACTTTGGCAGAATTTTATGCCTCAAAAACAATTCATTTCCAATCCTCTCAGCAACGATTTGTATTCAGTAGCAGAATATCCTCCCCATTATTTTTCGGCTTTTAACCCAAACATTGAATTTCACCGCTGGGCTTGTTTGCAGGTTAACAATTTCGATTCCATTCCTCCCCGGATGGAAAGTCTAATTATTCCTGCAGGAAAGTATGCCGTTTTTCACTACCAAGGTCTTTCCAGCGATACCTCCATTTTTCAATACATTTACCAAGAGTGGCTCCCGGCTTCCAACTACATCCTTCGCCAAAGTCCGCACTTCGAGGTATTGGGCAATCAATACAAAAACAATGATCCCAATTCCAAAGAAAGTATTTGGATTCCCATCCAGGAACGCTAAACAAATAAACTCTACCAGGTTAAAATTTAGTTCTGTACCACTGCTGCGAATAAACAAAAATCCTACCTTTCTTGCCATGAAATCAAATAAAATTGAACTTGGAATAATAGGATTATTCCTGGTATTTCTTATCTTCAAACGTTTACAGGTCCCCGGTGGTCCCATTCTCGTTACCATCAGTTCTGCTTCATTAGCTACCTTTTATCTGATCAAAGCTTTTGGGTCTTTTAAAACCATGAGCCAAGAAAAAACTGCATCCTTCGGAAATTTCTTTTTCTATTTATTAACCGCCCTTTGCCTGTTTAGCCTTCTTTTTCAAGTCATGTTTTGGCCTGGTGGACCTTTGCTCAGTTATAGAATTCTCCAATTGACGTGCATTATTATCCCAATTTTGTATATCGCTTCCCTTTCCAAGGGCTCAAAAAACTTACCCTTGCTATGGAATTCAGTCAGGCAATCCATTCTTCGCCTACTAGCCTACCTAAGCATAGTATTATTATTAACCCTGCTTCCCACTCCAATCAAAATCAAACTATTTTCCTCCAACCCGGAAAGAGATCTTCAAAAAATCGAAAGTTTCAATGCTCCGGTAAATAGTAATCCTCATTAAAATATCAAACTGTAAACTATTCCTTTGTCCAACCAAGGTATCTTTGGAATACTACTAAATTCCACATGCAATATTCCGGGTTAAAGAAATTATTTTGATTTGGAGAAGTAATTTTAATAGCTATAAAATACTTTTTTTGAACCTAATTTAATAGGTAGGAGAATTGAAAATCTGAACTACTTGATTTAATTGAGGTTACCCCGAATTGGATTTTGTTTTCATTTTTCATAAGTTATTGAAATACAAACCCTTATTTCGTTTGTACATTTCTAATGCGCAATCTGGGTTGAAACCATTTACCTGGTAATTTTTACCTCCAATTCCACCCATGTTTGCTAAATTCTATTTAACTAAGTCTAACCTAAAATTCAGCCACCCATTCCTTTCCGGTTAATGTTTTATTTCATTTTATTTATTGACCATGGTATCAGAAAATTACACCGAATGAACCAGCTATTCAAAAAACCCGGCAGCTACCCCAAATCCACTTGTTTTAACCCAACGAAATTCTCATCTTTGCTCTTTAGATAACCAAAGGCTAAGTATGCGAAAAAACATCTTCCTAACTTGTTTTAGCATTGTGATTTCGTTACTGGGTATCGAATTAGCCATCCGTTTAACCGGAAAATTCAAAACCTATACCGAATCCACCGGAAAAAGCTATACCAGTTATTGGGGTTTTCAATCGCCGGGTTGGTACTGGACCCATACACCCAATACCACCTACCTCGAAAAGAATTCAGAATTTAGCTACCAAAACAAGTACAACTCCTTCGGTCACCGGGAATTGGAACCGGTTCGCCTGTTTAATACAAACTCCTGCAGAGTAGTGGTGCTGGGCGATAGTTATGTGGAAGGCGTTGGTGTACCATATGATAGCAGTTTAACCAGGTTCCTCGATAATTTCGCTTCCCGGGATTCTATTCCTGTCCGCTTTTACAACGCAGGCGTGGCAGGCTCCGATCCATTTTACAGCTATTCATGGCTTCGCGACCACCTTACAAGCCTGCATCCTAATCTGATTATTGTTGCCATTAACCCTTCAGACTACAGTGATTATGTATTTAGAGGTGGATTCGAACGTTTTCATTCCGATGGAACAACCCGATTTAAGGAAAAACCCGGAATTGAATTTTTCTTTAGGTATTCCCATATTGTCCGCCTTCTGATGTCGGCAAACGGATATGCAGGAGAAACATTTTTAAGGGTTGAAGATTATATTCAGGCACAGGAAAAAGCCCATTTGGCCTTCCTGGCCCTTGCCGATAGTTTTAAAACTCTTGCCACTAAATCCAATACAAATCTGGCCTTTTTTCTCCATCCAAACCGAATTCAAGACCTCTGCAATACCAATTTCAATTCCAAAGTTGTGATGACCCAATTGGAATATGATCTGCAAAAGCAACACTGCAAGGTATTCAATGTATACCACCCAATGGACAGCCTTATCCAAGAGAACAATATGCTTCAATTCGGTTATCCTATCGACGGACACTACAATGCAACCGGATACCAATTAATGGCTCAACAACTCTACCTGCAGCTACTTGAAAACAAAATGATTTCCAAAGAGCATAGCTGCAAATCAGTAACAGACTAATTGCTAATAAAACCAATCCATAACCTGATTTTTTGAATCTTACCCACAAAAAATCAATCCAATTCCGATTCTAAAATTCCACTCTATTATCCAACTTTTGGGTTGAACAGATATCTTCATCAAATTTATTCTTACAAAACTGGTTATTCAACCCAGATTCCATATTAGAAATGCATAAACGAGTTAAGAATTTGTAAATCAATTTTTTTGTACAAAATAGTAATACCGATAGCAAATTTGTAATAGTCCAATTATGCTTCGCATTAATTTGCCTAAACACCTTTTGCATCGGCATTTACCACTGTAATGTTCAAACTAGTTTTTGGACTATTTTTCAAATAACATTGATATTACAACTTCTTCCCGAAATGCTTCGGGAGGGGTAAACCCAACTAAATCAAGCAGTTCGGATTTGAAATCCTTCTATTGATTAATTTGGGTTCAAAGAACAGCTTTTGGGGTTTGCACCCGCGTGAGGGATAGAGCAGGCTACCCCACAGGCCACCGCAGCCTTAGCGGAGGTGGCCGAGGAGTAGCAGCGATAGCCCGACCTTGGCGCCTCCACCGAAAGAAAACAAATGCTACTAATCTAGCACTTCATTTCTAAATACCCGCCAAGGGCACGCCCAAATTCTCAAATTTAAACTACTGAGGTTCAATATTTTCCTAACCATATGAAATTAAAAAAAGCCCGAATTGCAAATAAAACCTACATTTACTCTAATTACCTATGCTAATGATGATTCCATTTCGTACCCTGTTTACTATATTAATTGGTCTGTTGCTGGTTACTCAAAGCTTTGCCCAAGGCATTTGTAACGATCCGACAGCTATCAATTTTATGCAACCCGGTCCTTGTATATATGCCAATCCAATTGCAGGATGTACCGACCCGTCTGCTCTTAATTTTAACCCTGCAGCAACCATTGACGATGGCTCTTGTGTTTATTCAGGAACACCAGGATGCACCGACCCCGCTGCCCTGAATTACAACCCCAGCGCAACCCTTGATGATGGCTCTTGTCAGTATGCTGTTTATGGTTGCACTGACCCTAATGCATTGAATTACAACCCTTCTGCCACCAATGACGACGGCACTTGCCAATACCCGATTTATGGCTGTACCGATCCTTCTGCCCTAAATTACAACCCAAGCGCTACCTTCGACGATGGCTCCTGCCAATACGGTGGAGGAATCTGGGGATGTACCGACCCCTCCGCTCTTAATTACAACCCTGCTGCTACCTACGACGATGGTTCTTGCCAATACCCACTCTACGGCTGCACCGATGCCTCCGCTCTTAACTACAATCCCAGTGCAAACGTAGATGATGGGTCTTGCCAATATCCAATTTACGGCTGCATGGACCCTATTGCCATCAATTACAATCCTAGCGCCACTAACGACGATGGCTCCTGCCAATATGGTGGAGGAACTTTTGGTTGTACCGATCCGACTGCTATTAACTACAACTCCTCGGCCAATTACGACGATGGTTCTTGTATTTATGCCATTTACGGCTGCACCGATCCTTCTGCTATCAATTATTACCCTGATGCCAATGTAGACGATGGTTCCTGCCAATATGGAATTCCGGGTTGTATGGACCCATTTGCCATCAATTATGACCCGAATGCCAGCTACGACGATGGTTCTTGTATTTATGGACCAATTCCGGGTTGCATGGATGTGAATGCCATTAATTACAATCCCAGCGCTAACCTAAGCGACAATTCCTGCATTTATACAGTTGATTGTAACGGCGATTCCCTGGGTACGGCATACCTGGATGATTGCCAAATTTGTGTTGGCGGAAATACCGGTCAATTGCCTTGTATTCCAATCGGCATGCCCAATCACCCCTTCCGTAAGGCAGTTCTGGAAATTTATCCCAACCCTTCTAATGGTTTAGTATGGGTTCAATGGCCACAAATGGAAGCCGGAAATGTGGAAATTCGCTTGCTTGACCTGGTTGGCAAAGAAGTACTTCAACTAAACAAAGAAGTAAAAAAAGGCTTGCCCCTTCAGTTGGACCTAAGTCTTGAAAATGGAATTTATCAAGTACAAATATTTATTCAAAACAATCATCAAAAGCTCTTGTACCTCGGCAAAGCGGTACTTAAAAAGTAGTTTTCTAGTTGACGGTTCATTTATTGCCACCAAGATTCCACCACCCGAGAAAGGAGTCATTGACAAAAAGACTACAGGCAGCTATTTTTCTAAATTCTGCCTTGGGCTAATTTTTCAAAATAATCCTTTTCTATTAATTCCGGACGGTTTAATCCTTGTTTAATCCAATGAATCAATAGTTCGGCTTTTTCATCTTCGGGCAATGACCAATTCAGGTCCGATTGCCTCAATTGTTTGGTTAATTCGTACAAACTTAAAGCGGCACTAACTGAAATATTGTAGCTTTCGGTAAATCCATGCATAGGAATAACCACAAACTCATCAGCCATTTCATGAACAATAGGACTAATTCCTTCCTTTTCAGTTCCAAAAACTAAGGCTAATTTGCCATTCAAAGGCAATTGATCTATTCGGCAACTTCGGGTATGCGGAGTGGTAGCAACAATGCGATAACCTTGCTGCTTAAGTTGATTTAGGCAATCAGCAGTATTGTTATCCTTACCCCGATAACGGTGCAATTGAAGCCATTGAGCCGAACCTAGTTCCACATCAGGATTAAGGTCGAATTTATTTTTGTTTTCTACAATGTGCACGGTTTGTATTCCCATACAATCGCAGGTTCGCAAAACAGCCGAAGTATTTTGAGTTTGGTAAATATCTTCTAAAACCACCGTAATATGGTTGGTTCTATCGTTTAAGACCTTATTCATTAAGGCAAAACGCTTTTCGGAAATAAATTGACTCAGGTATAGAGCATAAGCCTTTCTTTCATCCATAGTAACACACTTATCCATTAAACTGATTCATAGTCATGTTGATGCCAACAAGGGCAAAACTTTTAACGGCTTCTGCTGATTTTAAAATTCGTTCTTGCAAGGTTTTTTGCTCTTCTTCATTCCATTTACCCAACACATAATCTACTTGCCTTCCTTTAGCAAACGAATTACCAACCCCAAACCTTAATCGGGCATACTGATCCGTAAGCAAGGTTGCCTGAATATTCTTTAGACCGTTATGCCCTCCATCACTTCCTTTACCTTTCAAACGTATTGTTCCAAATGGCAAGGCCAAATCATCGGTAACAACCAATAAGTTTTCGATGGCTATTTTTTCGTGATTTAACCAATATTGTACGGCCTTTCCGCTCAAATTCATATAGGTTGAAGGCTTCAACAAAAGCAAGGTACGTCCTTTTACTCGAATGCTGGCAATGGATCCTAAGCGGTCTACTGAAAATCTAACACCTTCAGAATGAGCCAACTGATCTACAATATTAAAACCTATGTTATGTCGGGTGTTTGCGTATTCATCTCCAATATTTCCTAAGCCAGCAATAAGGTATTTCATTTTGCAAAGCAAGGAAAAAAACTAAGACTAAGGCGTTTTGGTTTCTGACTTTTGAAAAGTATCCAATTCCTGAAAGTCCTCTTCGGTCAAATCAAACTTATCGATTGCATCAATATTCAAGGGTTGAACATCCAAATTAATGCTACCAACGTCCAATTGTCCGAAATCGATCAAATCATCATCTATCCAGGTGGATAAGCCATCGAGTTCACCCGAAGGTTTAGATTTTGGCTTACGTTTAATTGGAGGAACTTTTCCGAACCTATAACCAATTCCAAGGTTGATGTAAGGCGCCGGAGCTATTTTGGAATCAAAGTATTTGTTTTCCGTTCGATCTAAACCTGCACCGATATCATTTTTCTTGTTTAAAGGAGTAATGGTAATTTTCCTCAGGCAAAGAATTCCGGCTTCAAAACTAAAATTAAACTTTCCTTTGATATATTGCAAATAACTGGCTCCTACTTTATACTCCCTTCTTCGCAAAATTACCTGGTCAGACAGAGTTCCGAGATCAGCCTTGGCATTTCCAAAATTGGAGACTCCACCGTTGGGTTGCATAAAAAAGCGAATCATATTTTGTTTTCCAGGGGTCCAATTTAGGTTTGCATTAAATGGGAAATTGATGTTTAAAAGCACTTTGGGTGACATTCTCCAGTTAATACCGAAAATAGGCAATGGAATACCTCTTCCCAGTAGAAAGGTGTAAACCGTTCCCACTCTTAGGGCAACCTTAGAGGAAAGGCTGTAGCGCCATTGAATATAGCCTGTATAGCGAACAGTTGGATTGGATAGTGTAAAATTATCTTCGTTACAATAGCCGAAAATCCCGGTAGTAATCGCCGATTTTTTTCCATTGAACCAAAAATAATTGAGCCCCAGATTCAAATTTATTAAAGGATGACTCCAATACAAAGGAGAACCGATTGTTTGAATTTTAGAATAAGAACCACCCAAATTCAAACTTAATTGATGAATTATTGGTTTTTCGAACTCCTCAGGATATTTGAATTTCCCAAACAAAGGCATGAAAAAATTACCCGATAATTGTCCGAAACTTGCCAGTATTTTGGTTTTTTCGGAGTAATAGACAAATTTCAGGCTGTAAAATAGACGATGGCTTCTAATAGACAAATTTCAGGCTGTTTATTTTCTTTTATAGATTGGCTTGTTATTAGAATTGATTTTATTTGCCGAGTCTGTATAA